>CAZANL010000639.1:0-3306 GCA_964486115.1 uncultured Planctomycetota bacterium | reverse complement strand
CCCCGACCAGTTCGACCTGCTGACCGGGCCTCAATCCGTCTGGGGTGTCTTGTTTCGCGGCTGCATGTCGTCTGGCCTCGATCGTTGTTTTTCTCGCCCTCTCCCGTGCCGCCAGGTAGCGTTCTGTGGTGACGCGAGCATGAGAGCTGTGTCCAACGACAAAAACCAGCGTCACCAGACCGATACAGATCGTCAACCCTACACTCACCGGGCTCGGCAACCACGGGGACCGCGGCCGCGAGTTGTTCTGGATGGCCTGACGGGCCATGATCTTCTGCGACCGATGAAAATCCTGGAACGTCCGACGGATATCCCGAAACGAATGCTGCTGGAGCTCAGGCTCTTCGCCGCAACTCGCGTCCGGGGTCGTCTCGCACTCCTCGAGGTCGATGATCAACAGGTCGTCTACGGGTGGCGTAGAGACGGGAATCGGGTGGGAGACCAGGTCACCGGGCTCGTGCGTCGCCGGAATCGTCAGCACCCTCTCACACTCGAGGCACATCAAGCGTCTGCAGGGTTCGTATTCGTGAACCTTGTAACGCCTGCGGCACGGGCAGGTCAGGGTTTTGTTTGTCGGGTCATACCGCTGCCGAGGCGGCTTGCACAACCCGAGTTGGGGTGCGGTCAACGTAATCATCGTCAGAATATCTCCACGGCTGTCCAGCAATGCCCTATTCACTGGATCCTGCGGGAACCCGGTCAATCTGTGGTTCAGTACATCCGTCGCCCGGTTGGTCCCCCCAAAAAAATCGCACAGGATTTTTGATATCCTGGAGTGTGCGAATCGCCCACCGGGGTCTTGGAGAGTCAACTCGGCAGCTCAGGTACGGCCTGTCTCGAGCGAAATGCCCTCACTCCAGCGATGAGCAGCTCAACAGATGAGCCACCGGACATCCCCGCTGGACTTGCCGTACGCGCGGCTCAATCTGCGTCGCAACCCATTCGGCAGCATCCCCCTCGAAGACCGGGGGCACCTGGCTGTGCTCGATCTCGACCCCATCACGGCTGCGCTCGAGCCGGATCGCGCGGCCCTGCAGATCGTCGGTGACCGGGGCCATGGCAAGACGACGCACCTGCTGGCCATTCGCGCCAGGTTATTCCCGGATGCCCCCTACATCCACCTGGACCAGGAGCGGGCGATCCCTGCCATCCCTGCAGCTTCGCTTCTTTTTCTCGACGAGGCACAGCGATTTCCTCGGCGCCAGCTAGCCCAGCTCGGCAGGGGAACCGCGCGGCTCGTTCTGGGCACGCATGCCGACCATGCAAGGGCATTGTCTCGGGCAGGCCGACCGGTGACGACGATCCGGCTGGGGCCGCGCGATCTCACGGCCGATCGGTTGGGGCGCCTCTTGGGACGGCGGATCGAGCATGCTCGAAGAGGCCCGGGCCCGGTTCCGAGCATCACGCCAGGCAGCCTGAGCAACCTACTCGGTCGGCATGGGTCCAACATCCGAGCCATCGAGGATGAGCTATACGACCATTTCTGTGATCTGGGAGGGATTGCCGATGTCGACGTGTGATCTGACAATCGAGCTTGACCGCGTGAACCGCATCTACCACCCGGGCGAGCTGGTGACCGGTCGGGTCGTGGTACAGGTCAACTCGGACTGCACCTGCGACAATCTGACGATAACTCGCTGCTGGCAGACACATGGCCGTGGCACCCAGGACGATGGAGGCGACCAGGCGATCTTTCTTTTCCAGGGCACCTGGCGCGCGGGTGATCGAATCATTCATCCGTTCGAGTTCGACCTGCTGCCCGAGGGGCCCTTTACCTATCACGGTCGCTACATCAATATCGACTGGTATCTCCGGGTCGCAGCCGACATCCCCTGGGCCTTCGACCCGAAGGACGAGACCGAGTTCATCCTGGCTCCAGGCCAGCACAGACCTCCCTCGCTGGCAGAAGAGTTGCCCTCCGCCGAAGAGGACTTGAACCGGCGAATGGTGGGTTTAGAGGATTCCCGCAAGGGGGGGCTCCTGTGCACACTGCTTGGCGGCGCGATAGGCGCTGGCTGTTGGTTGGGGTGGGCCCGCCTGTCCCAGTCGGTGATGGTTGCCACCTTTCTGGTCGTTCTGGCCTGCGTGCTGGGCGTGCTCGGGCTGTGCTTTGCCGGTCGTGTCCTCGTTCGTCTCATGGTGGCGCGCAAGCTCGGACCGGTGTTGCTCAGCCTGGGTCCTCGATCGATACACCCCGGCGGGCAGATCACCTGTGAGGTCCGACTTCAGCCGCCGCAGCCTGTCGTGATCAAACGGGTGAGGGCGATGATCTGGTGTGAAGAGTCCACCATTCATGATTTGGGAACCAACGAGATCACGCGGACCAGTAAGGTCTACAAGGAGCGGACCGATGTCAGTCAGCGCGTCCTTTTGCATCCCGGCGAGTTGACGACCCTTAGCGCTCAGCTGCTGGTCCCAGCAGACGCACCGCTGTCATTCTCGACCTGTAACAACAAGGTGGAGTGGTTTGCCCGGGTGAGGGTCGACGTGCCGTGGTGCCCTGACTGGGTTGAGCAATATGACCTGACGGTACGACCCTGACAGCGCTCATATCATCCGCCTGGTCCTTCATGCGGATCCAGACAGCGGCATCCCGATGGGTGTGGTAGGGGGACTCAGCGTCGCGCAAGATTGACCGGACCGGTGTCCAGCGCGACAAGATTGACTGGACCGGTGTCCAGACAGACCCAGTTGACGATTCGGGCTGAAGCGCCCTCGGGTCCCATGCGTTGCATTTGATTGAGGGCCGCCGAGTTCCCGCCCAGGATGTGCTGTAGATCCAACAGGGTCAACTTTCGCATTGGACGATCTCCACTGAATGGCACCGGTGACAGTAAATGACCTGCATGTCCCTGTCCTGTAATGAACCGGTCAGGTATCACGGTAGACGTTCTCCGCAATAGAAATGCACCCAGTATTTTCAGGCCGACCCCGGAATACCCGGTCACCGACGTGACGGTACTCCACGAGGGAAGGTGACTGCACTCTGGGACGCGATCGTGATAACGTGGGCCTACCGGGTGGGCGGTCTTGACCTGCCCTGGAAACATGTACCAGGTGCTAAGTACTTGTCCGGAAATAACTGGTTGATTTCGCTATGCTGGCCTGCCCCCCAAAACCTAGTCCACCTGGTCGGTTAGACTGGTGGCCAGAAAGGGGGAGTCCCCATGGCACGAAAGAGATACAGCGCAGAGCAGATCATCAAGAAGCTGCGCGAAGCAGAGGTCCTTCAGGCCCAAGGCCAGACAGTGGAGCAGGCGCTCGACAACGCCATCCTCAAGGAGGCGGCCAACCCAAACTTCTGAG
>CAZANL010000638.1:0-3309 GCA_964486115.1 uncultured Planctomycetota bacterium | reverse complement strand
TCGGCGAGGTGCAGGTGATGGACTGGGGGCTGGCCCGCCTGGTCGGACAGCCGGACACCGCCGAGGCGGGCTGCACGCTGGATCTAAGCGGCGGGCAGCTGGCCCAGCAAGCACGGCAGGGAGGGTCTGCGGAGCCGCTGAAGACCCTCGACGGCATGGTATCCGGCACGCCGTGCTACATGCCGCCCGAGCAGGCGCGGGGCGAGGTGAGCAAGCTCGACCGGAGAGCCGACGTCTACGCGCTGGGGGCGATCCTGTACCAGATGCTGACGCTCGAGCTGCCGTTCCGGGGCAAGAACGGCTGGGAGGTGCTGCAGCAGGTGACCGAGAGCAAGCTGATCCCGCCGGCAGAGCGCACACCGCAGCAAGAGATCCCCCGAGAGCTCGAGGCGGTGGTGCTCAAGGCGATGGCGTCCACGCCAGCCAAACGGTACGACTCCGTCGCGCTGATGAAGCAGGACATCCAGGCCTACCTCGAGGGGCGCCTGCTGCAGGCCGCCGACTACACCGCCTGGCAGGTGGCCAAGAAGTGGGCCGCCCGCCACAAGCCGGCGGTGCTGGCGGCGGCGGCGGTTCTACTGTCGGTTATCATGGCGACGATCGGGATCATCTGGCAGCTGTTTCAGACCAGTGAACAGAGGGATCTGGCGCAACGCAACGAGCGAATCGCCAGGTCAGAGAGACGGGAGGCGAACAAGGCCAGGAAGTCCGAGTCGGCGCGGCGACAGGAAGCGGAGCTGGCGAACCGGAAGATGGAGGTAACAGACCTGGTTCGTAAGGCGCAAGAGCTCAAGGACAGACGGGCGGAGACCGGGAGGATCCTGAAGTTATTGACCGAGGCAGAACAGAAGCTGCCGGACCACTCCGGGCTGCTCCGCCTGCAGGGGGAACTGGCGCTGGACCAGAAAAAGTGGCCGAGAGCGAAGGGTCTGCTGGAGCGTGCGCTGAAGCAAGACCCGAAAGACTACGTGACCCACTTTCTGCTTTATCGCTGGCACGCCGAGCAGGGAAAAGTGTACACCCCCGAGGCGCGAAAGCATGTCTGGGAGGCCGCCCAGCACGGCACCCGCGACTCGGCCGTCGGCCTGTGGGGGCTCGGTAGGCGTGCGTATGTAAAGGCGATGAAGCTGTTCGGGATCGAGAAGACAAAGGCGCTCGAACGCGCCGAGGCCTTTTGCACTCAGGCGCTCGAGAAGCGCGCTGACTTCGTGTGGGCCATTATCACTCGCGGATCGTGCTACCGGGACCTCGGAGCCTGGAAAAAGGCGCTGGCTGATTATGACACCGCGCTCCGCCTCAACCCCCGCTACGCTTCGGCCTACTTGGGACGGGGGAAGGTGCACCGGGCGATGAAGCGGTATGACAATGCGCTCGACGACTTCGACACGACCATTCGCCTCAGCCCCCGCTGGGCCAAGGCTTTCCTCAACCGGGGTACCGTCCACCTGTTGATCAAGCGGTATGACACGGCGCTCGATGACCTCGACAAGGCCATTCACCTCAACCCCCGCTACGCGGCGGCCTACTGGGGACGGGGGAAGGTGCACCGGGCGATGAAGCGGTATGACAAAGCGCTGGCCGACTACGGCAAGGCCATCGGCATCGACCCCCGCTACGCGCCGGCCTACTTGGGACGGGGGAGGGTGCACCGGGCGATGAAGGAGTATGACAAAGCGCTGGCCGACTACGGCAAGGCCATCGGCATCGACC
This sequence comes from uncultured Planctomycetota bacterium, assembly GCA_964486115.1. Taxonomy (GTDB): domain Bacteria; phylum Planctomycetota; class JACQVV01; order JACQVV01; family CAZANL01; genus CAZANL01. Next base: position 1,599 of record CAZANL010000638.1, on the reverse strand, counting down.
CCCGCCACGCGCCGGCCTACTTCAACCGGGGGAACCTGCACCGGATGATGAACAGGCGTGACGAGGCGCTGGCCGACTACGCCGCCGCAATTCGCATCGACCCCCGCTTCGCCCTGGCCTACAACAACCGGGGGAGCATGCACCTGGAACAGAAGCGATATGACAAGGCGCTGGAAGACTACCATGCCGCAATTCGCATCGACCCCCGCTACGCCTTGGCCTACATGGGACGGGGCAAGGTGCACTTCCGTCGCAAACATTATCGTCTGGCCCTAGCGGACTGGGAACGGGCGCTCCCGCTGCTGCGAGGAACAGCCGGGGAAAAGAATCTCGCCAAGTTGATCCGGATGGCCCGGGCCAAGATCAAGTAATTCCCGCCCGCTGTCTGTCCGGGCTGAGCGCCACCAATAAGCTGGCCGCCCTGGTCAGCTGCCTTATCCTCCAGCCACAACCCCCTTATCAGTTGAGCCAGCCGCATCGGCGAGTGTTTTGCTCGTCTTGAGGATGCGGCTCACCGTCGCGCCTGCTGCACAGAGGCGTTCTTCACGGCCAGCGCGGCGCCAGCGGCAAGAGCCGCGAACCCAAGCGCAGCGACCGGAGCAGCCGCGGTCATGCCTGGCGTATCATACCCGAGAGCGTGCGGCGGGATCAACGAGGCGGCCTGGTACCACCCCGCGCGTGGCTGCCAGAGATTCGGGCAAGGTAACACGATTGATTGCCGTTCCCATTGGCCTGAAGTGGTGAGTGACGACCTGTGCCAGCGAGAAGACCGAGGTGGAGAGCATCATCCGGCTCCAGTTCGAGCAACTCCCGAGGTGCCTCCTCAGGTCCTGCCGCGGCTACATTCGGGGGGACTCACCCTCCCGCCGTACTTTCGCCCTACGACGGGCAGCCGTGCCGCACCGGGAGCCGACCTGCCCCGTGGCGATCGAGCCCCACACGCTAGAGCCGACACGGCGAATCTGTCATAATCCTACGAGCGATTCGGGTGGCCCGGCCCGGCGGTCGATGCGCTCGATCACCAGAGGCTGGGAGGTAGCGCATGGAGCAGGACCCGCACAAACTGCTTGAGTTGGCCGAGCAACTCGGCCTGCTCGACACGGAGTTCGCCGAACAGCTGCGCGTCGAGCTGGCGAAGGGTCGATTGGCAAATTCGGGAGACGACCTGCGACAGCGTCTCGGTCTGCCCCGATGGTCATCGACGCCTTCGAGCTGATCCAGCAGCAGGGCGGCTCGCTATCGTCGTCCGCGAAGCGTACTGCTCTGCCCCCGACAATTCAGACTGCTCCAGAGGATGTGACCCTCCGTGCTCGGCGCTCCCCCGCCCCCACCGTGGCCACCACCGCGCCGCTGAGGCAGGTCATCGACCAGGCGAGACTGACCCTACGGATCGACCGGGCCCCTCCCCCGAGACCAGCTCGCCCGACACGCTCGGCCGCTACCCGGTCACGGGCTATCTCGGCGAGGGCGGCATGGGGCAGGTCCTGCAAGTCCGTGACGAGGATGTCGGACGCGAGATGGCGGCCAAGGTTATCCACGGCCAAGACAGCGCCCAGGCGCTGACCAAGTTCGTTCGCGAAGCACAGATCACCGGACAGC
>CAZANL010000637.1:0-3312 GCA_964486115.1 uncultured Planctomycetota bacterium | reverse complement strand
ATTCGAAGGTCATCCAGGAGTTGAAAGGCGCCACACTGGGCGGCGGTCAGCTGTCGGTCTACGCGCTGTCGGAGCTGCTGCTGATCAACGGAATCGACGAAGAAGTCCTGTACGGGGAGGTCGACAGCACCAAGCAGGTCGCCGCGGAAGAGGAGAAGAAGATCGGAAGGGACGCACTGGTCAAGCACCTCACCCTCTGGGGCAATGGCAAGCTCAACGTCAACACCGCATCCAAGAGCGTGCTGATGAGCATCCACCCGACCATGGACGAGGAGAAGGCCCAGGCGATCATCGACAAGCGCCAAGGAGAGGGTCTGGAGGGACAGGTCACGATTCCCTACGCCAAGAAAGAAGTTGCACTGCCGGAGTTCGGGGCGGTGGAGAGCGAATTATACAAGGCGGCCAAGAACAAGATCGACGTCGCCAGCAATGTCTTCTTGCTCGACATCACCGCCACCTGGCGCAGCTACACGAAACGAGCCTGGATCATCCTGCGGCGAGACACCGACCGGAAGACCGTGACCGTCATGCAATACCTGCCTCGTTAGATCCAGGGATCACAGAACAGGCCTCCCTGGGTCACCCCAGCGCAGCCCGTGAAATGGATGTCACACTCACTGGCCCGGGCAGTCTACTTCGTGATCACGTATGGTGCTGGCGACGTGCAGCAGGCCACCTCCGAGGAGAACCTGGCGGCCGCCTCCGGCCGGAGCGACCGGGAGGCGTTCGAACAGCTCGTTCGACGGTTCTCCGGCCTGTTGCCGGCCTTCTCTCGACAGATGACGGCCGATCCCGGCGCAAGCCTACCCACAAGGCGCGGAAGCAGCCGAGGTGACCGGCCTCAGGGCACTGAACTAATAGCTACTCCCGCTACGCCAGCGCTTCCTCGATCAATCGACGGGCCTCGGCCAGCGCGGTGTCGAGCTGTGAGGCATCGCCACCGCCGCCCTGGGCCATGTCCGGCCGCCCACCCCCACCGCCCCCGATCCTCTGACCCACGGTGCGCAGAATGTCACCCGCCTTCAGACCGCGCTTCACGGCGGCCGGGCTAGCCGCCGCCAGATAGCTCAGCTAGCCCCTGTCGGCACTGGCGAAGAACCCGACCGCGGCGGCCTCGTGCCCCTAGACCTTGTCCCCCATCTGGCGCAGCGCCCCCTTGCTGGTCGAATCGACCCGAGCACAGACGACGAGCACGCCGCCCACCTCGACCGCGTCGGCCAGCGCATCACTCGCGCTGGCCTGGGCCCGCTGACTCTCGATCTGCTCGAGGTCCTTCTCGAGTTCCTTGATCCGTTGCTGGAGGGCGCCGATCCGTTCGGGCAGGTCCTCCGGCTGGTTGGCCCGCAGAGCGCGCTGGGCCTCGCGCAGCAGCGCATGCTCGCTCAGGCTACGCACCACGGCGTCCATCCCGGTCACAGCGACGATCCGGCGCACGCCGGCCTGCACCGGCCCCTCGCTGGTGATCCGCAGCGGGCCGATCTGGCCAGTCCGCGCGACGTGGGTCCCACCGCAAAGCTCGCGGGAGAACTCGCCGATCTGGACCACCCGCACCGTCTCGCCATACTTCTCACCGAACAGCGCCATGGCCCCCTCTGACCGCGCCTGATCCAGGCTGGTCTCGTAATCCTCCACCGGAAGATCTGCCACAACCTGCTCGTTGATCGCAACCTCGATCGCCGAGAGGTCCTCGTCGGTCAGGCCCTCGGTCGCCGCAAAATCGAAGCGCAGTCGATCGGGCGCCACCAGCGAGCCCTGCTGGGTCGCATCCGGCCCGAGACGATCACGCAGCGCCCAGTGCAGCAGATGAGTCCCCGTGTGGTTCTTGAGGGTCCGCTCCCGCCGCTCGACATCGATCGTCGCCCTGACACTCGCGCCAGCCGGCAGATCGCCGGAGCCCAGATGCAGCCAAACCTGCCCGTGCTTCTGCGTGTCGACCACCTCGAAGCGCTGGCCGTCTCCCACCAGCACGCCACGATCCCCGACCTGGCCGCCCGACTCGGCGTAGAAGGGGGTGCGATCGAGCACCACGTAACCCAGCGCGGCGTTGGACTCCAGCACGGTGGCCTGACAGGCCGTTTCGGAGTAACCGAGGAACTCTGTCGGGCGATCGACCTGTAGCGCTTCGGCAATCTCGAGGATCGCCACCGGTCCGACCGCTCCCCCCCCCTGCGCCTCCTTGATCTGCTCGAAACCCATCCGATCGACGGTGAGATTCTTCTCCTGCGCCATCTGCTCGGTGAGGTCGACCGGGAAGCCATACGTCCCGTGCAGCAGCCAGGCGTCCTCACCCGAGATGTCGCCCTTGCGGGCGACCTCTTCGAACAGCGCGATGCCGCGATCGATCGTCCGCTCGAACTGTTCCTCCTCGGTGCGGATCGTGCGGCCGATCACCTCCCGACGCTCAACGATCTGGGGGTACGCCCCGCCAAGCACCTCGATCACCGCAGGAACAAGTTCGTAGATGAAGGGACGGTCCATCCCGAGCATGCGCCCAAATCGGGCTGCTCGTCTCAAGATTCGCTTGAGCACGTAGCCCTGACCGGCCGGCCCCGGCATGATCCCGTCAGCGATCGAGACCGCCACGCAGCGAACGTGATCTGCAATCGCCCGAAAGGCGAGGTTCTCGTCAGGATCCTGCTCGTACTTCTTGCCGGTCAGCGACTCGATCGCACCAATCACCGGCGTGAACAGGTCCGTATCATAATTAGAGGTGACGCCCTGGAGGACCGAGACGATTCGCTCCAGTCCCATTCCGGTATCGACGTGTTTGGCCGGTAGCTCGGAGAGCCGACCCTGCTTGTCCTTGTTGAACTGGATGAAGACCAGGTTCCACAGCTCGATGTAGCGCGCGCAGTCGGCGTTGACCCCGCAGGTGTGGCCTTCGTCTCCCTCGTCGGGACAGACGCCCGGGCCTCGGTCCAGGTGAATTTCCGAGCATGGACCGCAGGGACCGGTCTCGGCCATCATCCAGAAGTTGTCCTTTTCGCCGAAACGCAGGACCCGCGCCGGATCGATCGGAGTCACCCGAGGCCACAACTCAGCCGCCTCCTCATCGTCATGATAGACGGTCGCATAGAGCTTATCGGCGGGCAAACCCCAGCGGTCGACCAGCAGCTCCCAGGCCCAGCGAATGGCGTCTTCCTTGTAGTAGTCTCCGAAAGACCAGTTGCCCAGCATCTCGAAAAAAGTCTGGTGATAGGTATCCACCCCGACGTCGTCCAGATCGTTGTGCTTCCCACCGGCACGAATGCACTTCTGCGAGTTGGCGCAGCGGGAGTAAGGCCGCTGACCAGTCCCCAGGAAAACATCCTT
>CAZANL010000636.1:962-3327 GCA_964486115.1 uncultured Planctomycetota bacterium | reverse complement strand
GAAAATGAACGTGAGTGAGATCTCCTCAGTCCTCAAGTCAGAGATCGAGGGGTATGGCAAGGATCTCGAAGTCGCCGAGATCGGCCATGTGCTGGAGGTGGGCGACGGCATCGCCCGCGTCTATGGTCTGTCCAACGCGATGTCGGCCGAGATGGTCGAGTTCGAGAATGGCGTGATGGGCCAGGTATTCAATCTCGAAGAGGACTCGGTCAGCGTGATCATGCTTGGCGACTCGAAGGAGATTCGCGAGGGGATGACGGTCAAGACGACCAAGCAGCTCCTCTCGGTGCCGGTCGGCGAGGGCCTGATCGGTCGCGTCGTCGACCCGCTGGGCAACCCGATCGACGGCAAGGGCCCGATCGAGCGCGAGGCGATGCGTCCGCTCGAGGTGGTCGCGCCCGGCATCGCCTATCGCCAGTCGGTCAACACGCCACTGCAGACCGGCATCAAGGCGATCGACGCGATGATCCCGATCGGTCGGGGCCAGCGCGAGTTGATCATCGGCGACCGCAAGACCGGCAAGACCGCGGTCGCGATCGACACGATCATCAACCAGAAAGGCACCGGGGTGAAGTGCTTCTACGTCGCCGTCGGTCAGAAGGAGTCGACCGTCGCCGCCGTCGTCGAGACGCTCAAGGCGCACGGGGCGATGGACTGGACCACGGTCATCTCGACCAGCGCCGCTGACCCGGCCCCGCTGCAGTACATCGCGCCGTACGCCGGCTGCACGATGGCCGAGCACTTCATGTACGAGCACAATCAGGAAACACTGGTCGTCTATGATGACCTGACCAAGCAGGCGCAGGCCTACCGCCAGCTCTCGCTGCTGGTGCGCCGTCCTCCGGGGCGCGAGGCCTATCCGGGCGACGTGTTCTACTGCCACAGCCGCCTGCTCGAGCGGGCCGCCAAGCTGTCCGACGAGGTGGGTGGCGGCAGCTTGACCGCCCTGCCGATCATCGAGACGCAGGAAGGCGAGGTGTCGGCCTATATTCCGACCAACGTGATCTCGATCACTGACGGCCAGATCTACCTGGTGCCCGAACTGTTCTTCGCCGGTGTGCGTCCGGCGGTGGACGTGGGGGTCTCGGTCAGCCGGGTCGGTGGCGCGGCGCAGATCAAGGGGATGAAGAAGATCGCCGGTATGCTGCGCCTCGACCTGGCGCAGTTCCGCGAGCTGGAGGCGTTCGCCCAGCTGGGCACCGAGCTGGACAAGGCGACCCAGGCCCAGCTGGACCGCGGTGAGCGGATGGTCGAGCTGCTCAAGCAGCCCCAGTACGTGCCGATGGAAGTCGTCGACCAGGTGTTGTCCATCTTCATCGGCACCCAGGGCTTTCTCGACGACGTGCCGCTGGACCAGGTGGCCGAGTTCGAGAAGAAGTTCCTGGCCTTCATCAACGACGAATACTCGGAGATCCGCGACGGGATCAAGGAAGCCGGCCAGATGAGCGACGAGCTGGAGCAGCTGCTGCGCGATCAGACGACCAGGTTCAAGGCGGAGTTCGTCAAGGGCCAGGGCGGAGCGGCGTAACGTGGCCAAGGCCAAGGAAATCCTCAATCGCCGCAAGTCGGTGCAGAACACCAAGAAGATCACTCGCACGATGGAGATGGTCTCGACGGCTCGCTTCAAGAAAGCCAGCGACCGGATCAAGGCGGCTCGGCCCTACGGCGAGCGGCTGCTGACCCTCGTGCGCGAGGTGGCGGGGACCGTCTCCGGCGGCGAGTCGGGCAAGCGCTATCCGCTGCTCGAGGTGCGCTCGGAGGTCAAGCGGATCGCGGTGCTGATGATCACCGCCAACCGTGGTCTATGCGGCGGCTACAACAACAACGTGATCAAGGCCGCGCGCAAGCTGCGCGCCGAGCGGGAGGCCGCGGGTCAGGCCGTCGACCTCTACGTCTCGGGCAAGAAGGGCATCGGCTACTTCCGCTTCTTCGGCACCGAGCTGGCCGGGTCGTACACCCAGTTCGAGGACAAGCCGGCCTACGAGGAAACCGAGCCGATCGCCTCCGATTTCATCGCGAAGTTCATCGGCGGCAAGATCGACGAACTGCACGTGGTGACGACCCAGTTCCTCAGCTCAGCTCGGCAGAACGTGGCAACCGAGCAGCTGTTGCCGATCAGCCTGCCCGAAGGCGGGGGCGAGCAAGCCGCCAAGGCCGTCTCGCAGTACATCTTCGAACCCTCGGCCGAGGAGCTGCTCGTGGAGCTGATTCCGCTCTCGTTCAAGACGGCGTTCTTCACCGCCTTCTTGCACGCGGCGGCCAGCGAGCAGGTGTCGCGGATGGTGGCGATGAAGAACGCGACCGACGCCGCGGAGAAGATGATCACCAGCCTCACGCGACAGTACAACCGCGCGCGGCAGACACA
>CAZANL010000636.1:0-906 GCA_964486115.1 uncultured Planctomycetota bacterium | reverse complement strand
GCTGAAGTCCTCAAGTAGGACGAGGGATATACATATGAGCAACAAGGGATCCGTGGTCCAGGTCATCGGCTCGACGTTCGATGTTCGCTTCGACCCCGAGAGTTTGCCCCAGATCTACAACGCGCTGGAGCTCGAGATCGAGCAGGGCGGCGAAAAGACGAAGCTGGTCGGCGAGGTGCAGCAGCACATCGGCCAGGGTCGGGTCCGCGCCGTCGCGCTCGGCTCGACCGACGGCTTGTTTCGCGGCCAAGAGTGCATCGACACAGGGTCGCCGGTGACCGTACCGGTCGGCGAGGAAGTGCTCGGCCGGGTGTTCAACCTGCTCGGCGAGCCGATCGACCTCTGCGGTCCGGTCGAGGCCAAGGAGCGCCGACCGATCCACGTCGATCCGCCCGCTTTCGATCAGCTCGAGCCAAAGACCGAGATCTTCGAGACCGGTATCAAGGTCGTCGATCTGCTCGCGCCGTACGTCAAGGGCGGCAAGGTCGGCCTGTTTGGCGGCGCCGGGGTGGGCAAGACGGTCATCATCCAGGAGCTGATCAACAACATCGCCGAGCACCATAGCGGCTTCTCGGTGTTTGCCGGCGTGGGCGAGCGGACCCGCGAAGGCAACGACCTGTGGGTCGAGCTGAAAGAGTCGGGCGTTCTCGAGAAGACCGTGATGACATTCGGTCAGATGAACGAGCCCCCGGGCGCTCGCCTGAGGGTGGCGCTGTCGGCGCTGACGATGTGCGAGCACTTTCGCGATGTGAGCGGCTCGGACATCCTGCTGTTCATCGACAACATCTTTCGCTTCACCCAGGCGGGTTCGGAGTGCTCGGCGCTGCTGGGCCGGATGCCGTCCGCCGTGGGTTACCAGCCGACGCTGGGCACGGAGATGGGCGAGCTGCAGGAGCGCATCACCTC
>CAZANL010000635.1:3109-3330 GCA_964486115.1 uncultured Planctomycetota bacterium | reverse complement strand
ACCGCAAGGATCCAGGATACAAGCCGTACTGGATGTCGGCACTCGGGCTAGCGGCAGACCGCTCGGCGGTCCCGGTGTTGATCGAGCAGTTCAAACAGCGCCCGAAAAGCTGGGAGGTCAGGTATGCGGGCACGGTCTCGCTGTTGGCACTCGGCAACTCTGAACCGCTGAAGATACTCCCTGGCGATCTTGCCAGCAGCGACCGCCCGGTGCGCGTGCTC
>CAZANL010000635.1:0-3088 GCA_964486115.1 uncultured Planctomycetota bacterium | reverse complement strand
GATGGCGAAAAACAGGTCCGGTTGAATGCCACGATCAGTCTTGGCCGGTTACTGGACAAGACCTCACCGCATGGATCTCTGCGTCAGCTGGTCTTTGGCTACAACTACCAGCTGACCCCACTCAACCACTACCTCGGTCATATCTTCGGCCTGATCTGGCCGGGAGCCGGCCGTGGATCCTCCACCCAATCCAACAGTCCGGCAGCGGGCGGCAGTGGTGTCGGCGGCATTGCGGGAGGTGGCGTGACACGCTGATCAGGTCAGGCGGGAAACGCCAGATCGATCGATACGCGCCACCCACCGCCACGCGTCGGGCGCTCCCCGCACCTGCGAGTCGGGTCCCGCTCGAACTGTTCGCCCCCGTGGTCTTTCCCCAGCTGTCTGCAACCGCTCTGAGCCAGCCCCGCGCAACCGCTGCCTTTTCGACCCGCAGGGTGTAGCTAACCGCTTGACGGATCTGCCGACTGACTGGATGCCGAACACCGAGAGCGCTTCACGACCGTAGGCTAACCTCCGTCGTCCGCTCATGGCGGGTCCTGCACGATGTCGTCGAGGCCAACCAAGAACTACAAAGAGAAGCTGCCGTTGTGGCGGCCCCTCAGGTAATCTCGCATCTCGCAACATCTCATGGGCTGTTGAAACCGCTGGAGGTAGTCGCATCTCGACCGATGACCGTATCGCTGAAGGACCTGCCGGCAACTCCATGCTCCGGCGTGACGTCGGCGTATTTGGCGCGGTGATGATGGGGCTTGGATCGATCATCGGCACCGGCGTCTTCATCTCCATCGGTGTCGCTGCCGGAATTGCCGGTCCCGCACTGATCATGGCGATTGCCCTCGCCGCGCTGGTCGCAACGGCCAACGGCATGTCCAGCGCCCAGCTGGCTGCCAGTCATCCGGTGAGTGGAGGCACCTACGAGTACGGTTATCGCTACCTCGCCCCTCCATTGGGATTCACCGCCGGCTGGATGTTCCTCTGTGCGAAATCGGCCTCCGCCGCAACCGCGGCGCTCGGATTGGCCGGATACTTGCTTAATAGCTCTGGGGCAGCGCCCGGCCCGTGGCTGGTCCCCGTCGCCGTCGGCACCGTCATCACCGTCACTCTCGTCGTCATCTCCGGCATCCGACGCTCAAATATGGCCAACATCGTCATCGTCACGCTGACGCTGCTGTCCCTGACGTTCTTCGTCGCCGCGGGGCTACCCCTGCTGATCGGCTCGGGCCAGCGCCATTTCACCCCCTTCTTTTCGCCGGCCGACACCGGAGGCGGAGGCCCGCTTGAATCGGTACTCCATGCGACCGCGCTGATGTTCGTGGCGTATACCGGATATGGCCGGATCGCAACCCTGGGGGAAGAGGTCCGGGAACCCCGGCGCACGATCCCGCTGGCCATCATCGTCACGCTCGTGGTTTCGATGCTGCTCTACATCGCCGTGGGAGCCGTCGCCGTCGGAGCCGTCGGCGCCGAGCGCCTGGCCTCGGCCACGACCGCCACCGCAGCGCCGCTCGAGGTCCTCGGTCGGGACTTCGGGGTTCCGGGCGGGGGCTGGATCCTGGCTCTGGGAGCAATGACCGCGATGCTGGGGGTGCTGCTCAACCTGATCCTCGGTCTCTCCCGCGTCTGGCTAGCCATGGGCAGGCGCGGGGACATGCCCCGGGGCCTCGCGCGGATCGACGCGTCGGGATCCACACCCGGGCCGGCCGTCATCACGACGGGCATCGTCGTCGCCGGACTGGCGCTCATCGGAAACGTCAAGACGACCTGGTCCTTCAGCGCCTTCGCGGTGCTGATCTACTACGCGATCACCAACCTGGCGGCACTCCGGCTGCCCGCCCCGGACCGCCTCTACCCCCGCTGGATCTCTGTCTGCGGCCTGCTGGCCTGCCTGTTCCTCGCATTCTGGGTCGATCTGCTGATCTGGGCCACCGGCCTGGCGTTGATCGCTGCTGGGTTGCTGTGGCATGCCGCGGCCAGCAGGCTGGCCAGACCAGACGGAGACTCCCATCGTTGACCGGGCACCGTCACGGCCCGACTGGCGCAGAACTCCAGTCCGCCTGACAGAAAGCTAGCACCCCGCCCAACGAGCACACGGCAAACCCTCGCCCTCCCAGCGGCTCATTTGGTCGACGCAGCCCAGGCCTTCCACTCGTCGATCGATTTCTTACGGCTGGCCCGGCTGCCGTAAAGCCAGTTGCAGGCGTAGTCCTTGGCGCTGCACGTCCGCAGGGCGCGGTAGGCGCCGAAGCGTACCCAGCCGTCCTCGTCATCGAGCAGCTGGACCAGGCGCTGGATCGAGGCCTTGGTCTGGACACCACCCAGTGCGACGGATGCGGGATAGCGGCCCCGCGCATTGAGCTTGGCCAAGCGCCCGAACAGGAGATCCTGCCCTGCGCCCTTGTCGACCTCGGCCCGGCCCAGCTCCAGGATCGCGACCTGCAGCACTTCGGGCAGCGTGTAGACACTATTGGTCAGCGTCGAGTACCGGTTTCGACTCGCCGCGATCGCCTCCGACTGGCGCTTGTCGAGCAGCGCAGCCACCTCCTGCTCCTTCTCTGCGAACTCGATGATCTTTTTCAGCTGCGCGACCTTGTTCTGGCCGGCCCGGCCGAGCAACTGCATCGCGGGGATGACGATCCAGTGCTCCTGACTCGGCAGCTTTCGCCCACCACGGGTGACGATCCGCCGGTTGGGATCCGCCGGCGGAACAACCGGAGGACTCAACCGCAGGTAGCCGCCGATGATCTTCTGCGCGACCCGGATCGATCCCTTGTAGTCGACCCGCTCCAGGCGTGCCAGTGAGCGTGCACGCAGCGGACTGGGCATCGTCGTGCCGAGAAGCCCTGCCGCCTTGGCGCCTCCGACCTGGCGCGCCCCCCCGCCCAACGAGCGGAGCTTTGAGTAGGCCGCCAGATATTGCTGGTGAACCTTGCGGTACTGCAACAACAGCTGAGCTCGATCGGCACCCGAGGCGCGACGCATCTTGGCCAAGAGTGCCGTCCGCTGGGCCTGCAGACGGCTGACCTCCGCCTGTGCGGCGGCGATTTCGTTGGCCGAGCCCGGCTTCGCCGCGCCCGGTTGCCGTGCTGGC
>CAZANL010000634.1:0-3334 GCA_964486115.1 uncultured Planctomycetota bacterium | reverse complement strand
TCAATGAGATATCAGAACTCCCGTGTGATGAGGGGGCTCGAAATCGCCAAGAAAACGGAGCGCGATCGTAATGAACGCCCAGGAACTGGTTCAACGCTTTCCAGAAATTCCCCCATCCCTTCACCAGGAAGCAGTTCTAGAAGAACTAGCGAGCCGATTTTCGGACCTGCTGCGCGCGGCCTGGAAGCCCTCGAATTGCGGCGCCAGCCAGCAAACGGCCGAGAATGCGGTCTATATGAAGCTCATCGCTCCGCTGACGTTCGTCTCGCTCGGGCTGTTCACCCCCGAGCAGATCGTGGCCAAGGTCCAGGCCCTGCTCGACGAGCATGAGGCTGACCCGGAGCAGTTCATGGCCGAGATGATTCCACCCGACATCGCCGCATCACCCGGCGGCTGCATGGGCGACCAGCCGGCGACGAACTAGAGCACCTCTGAGAGCTCCTCCCGCTTGGGAAACCAGCCATAGATCCCGCCGGTGTGGATCAACAGCACCCGGGACCCCGGCGCAATCCGACCCGCGTCGATCTCCGCACAGAGCCCGACGAAGGCTTTACCGCTGTAGACCGGATCGAGCACGATTCCACTGGTCGCCGCAAGCTCAGCAATCAGCGCCAGCTCAGCCGGCGTATTCAGGGCATAACCTCGCCCGACGTACTGCTCCAGGATGATGATCTCGTCATCCGTGAACTCCTGGTCCGGCCAGATCTCCCGCACCTTGGCCTGGAAGTAGGCCCGATCGTCGCAAACAGCAACAGCCACGACCTTTCCACCCAAACGATGAATTCGCTGGCCCAACAACAACCCGGCCGTTGTCCCTCCGGAACCCGCGGCATGCCAGATGTAGTCGAACGACTGGCCCGACGCGACGATCTCACGAACACAGTTGACGTAGCCCCAACCACCGATCGTGTTGGAGGCTCCCTCGGGAATGACATAGGCTCCCGTCTGCGCCATCAGCCGAGCACGATCGGCATAGGCCTCGGGGGAGATGAATCGAACCTCCGCACCCGCCAACCGCGCCAACAACAGGTTGCCATCGAGTTGCTCCTCGGCGACGTCTCGCCGCCGCAGGAACAAGATTGCCGACAGCCCCAGGCCGGCTGCCAGAAGTGCCGTGGCGCGGCAATGGTTGGATTGACACCCGCCACATGTCACGACCGTGTCAGCGCCAAGCCTGCGAGCCTCCGCCAGCGCGTACTCCAGCTTGCGAATCTTGTTGCCCGAGACGGCAGCGCCCGTCAGGTCATCCCGCTTGACGTATAGATCGACGCCCGAGCTAGCCCGCGGCCAGCGGGTGATCCTCTCGATCGGAGTCGGCAGCCTGGCCAGGGACAGCCGGGCGGGCTCGGCCATCAGTTGACGGGCCGCTCGTCGAACATGGCGACCCGCCGTTGATGACGGCCACCATCGAACGGTGCCGTAATGAAAAGCCCGACAAGCGACTGGATCAACTCCAGGTCGAGCAGACGAGCCCCCAGGCAAAGCACGTTGGCGTCGTTGTGCGCGCGGCTCATCGTCACCATTTCCTCGTTGAAGACATTGGCCGCCCGGATACCCGGCAGCCTGTTGGCTGCGATCGACATCCCAATGCCAGTGCCGCAGAGCAAGATACCCCGATCGACGCGCTGCGTGGCGACGGCATCCGCAACCCGGTATGCAAACCGCGGATAGTCGACCGAATCGCCACCCTGCGTTCCCAGATCTTCAACCTCGTGCCCCAGCTGACGCAATGACGCGACCACGGCGTCCTTGGCCTCCCACGCAGCATGATCCGATCCCACAGCTATCTTCATACCAGTTCGTACCTCTCGATGGCCGCCAGAACACCGCGCTCGATTTGCTCGGCGGCCCGGCGGTAGATTTCGATGCTGCCGCCGATCGGGTCACGCACATCTCCCCCATCGGCATCCAGCGGCATCATTCGGCAGGCGCTCCCAGGTAGCATCATCGCCAGGCTCTGCAGATGGCCTCGCGACATCGTCAAGATCGCATCTGCCTCCAACAACAGATCGATAGTGACTGGCCGGGAGCGATGCGCATTCAACTCGCAGCCTTTCTCCCGCGCAATCCTGACCGAGTACTCGGACGCTGGCGCACCCGCCATTGCGCTCGTACCGGCCGACTCGACGATGTAACCGGCTTCCCTCAGACCCTCGGGAGCCACCCCCAGCTTCTCGGCCAACGCCTGCTTCATCAGCACCTCTCCCAGCGGACTACGGCAGGTATTTCCGGTGCAAACGATGAGAATCAAGACACTCATCACCCGCTCCAGCTGCTCTTGGCTGACCGCGCCAGGACGCAGGACCTCACAGCCATCGTCGGTGATTCGCACGACGGTAGAAGGCTCGCCAATCGGCACGGGGCCCCCATCGATGATCATCTCGATCCGGCCGTCGAAGTAATCCCGCACCTCCGCACCCGTGCGAGCCGGCTCAGCCCCTTTCGGGTTGGCCGAGGGAACCCAGAGAGCTCCGGCTTGGGCAATCAGGTCCATCGCCAGCATGTTCGCCGGTGTGCGCAGCCCCAGAGAGCCATCGGGTGTCGGCACCACCAGTGTCAGCGGGCCAGGCCAGAAGCGCATGATCAGCCGCCGGGCCAGGTCATTGAGTTGCGGACTACACGCTTCGACCTGTCCCCGCGTGCCAACGTGCAGCGTGAACGGTCCCGCTGGACGCTCTTTCAACTCCCTCAGGCGAGCCAAGCCCTCGTCGCTGTCGGCAGATACGCCAATGCCATAGACGGTCTCGGTCGGAAAGGCAACGAGGCCCCCAGCGGCAAGGATCTCGATGGCTGGCAAGAGTCGGTCCGGCCGGTAGCTCGCGGAATCGATGTAGAGAAGCTCGGTCTTCAAGCGACGAGGCAGGATAGATCTGACAGCCTGGAGTGTCAAGTGGTGTGATTTACCCTTGCCCCACCATCCTTCTCAAAGTAACCTACCGCTGGGAAGAGCCGCGCCAAGCGCGACCCTAACCATCTTCTATTTCTCAAGCCCTTCATCAAACCGCACATGCGGGATAATAGCGGTCCCGCTCCGTGTGTTTGGAGGCACCATGTTTGATCGATTCACCGACAGAGCTCGCAAAGTGATGACGCTCGCCCGCCAGGAAGCCCAGAAATTCAACCACGAGTACATCGGTACGGAGCACATCTTGCTCGGCCTGGTCCAAGAGGGCTCTGGCGTTGCCGCTAACGTGCTCAAGCACATGGATGTTGATCTCAAGAAGATCCGCATGGAAGTCGAGAAGATGGTCCAGAGCGGCTCGAACATCGTGCAGATGGGACAGTTGCCCTTCACTCCCCACGCGAAGAAAGTTCTCGAGCTGTCGCTGGAGGA
>CAZANL010000633.1:2850-3334 GCA_964486115.1 uncultured Planctomycetota bacterium | reverse complement strand
TTGAGGCAGACCACGACCTCCAGGTTGTCCACTCGATGAAACAGCACGAGGCGGGCCCCCTTGATTGCGGGCGAGGCGTACCCCTCTCCCTTGCGAAAGGACCACAGCAGGCGAGGGCCACGTTTGGGCCATCGCTTGAGCAGCATCGTCTCTCGAGAAACAGCGTCGTGGGAGGGGCCGAGAAAACCGGTCCAGTCTTGATTGACTGCCGCGGCCGCGCGGGGGCTGGGTTTGGCGTGGAAGGTGACCCGTGGGTGCTTCATCGGTTCCTCCGCGGCCGCGGGTAGCGCCAGGAGCAACAAGATCATCGTGCGACTCGCCATCGATCCAGGGATCTTACCACAAGCGGTCTGATCGCCTGCTTGACCTCCCACGCAGGACGGTGCCGCAGCCTATTTCAGGGGCAGGCGGTAGCAGACCGCTTGGCGGTCGTTGCGCACCAGCAGGAACGGTGGCGCCAGCGTTGGCGGATTCCACGTCTTGC
>CAZANL010000633.1:0-2840 GCA_964486115.1 uncultured Planctomycetota bacterium | reverse complement strand
AGAACCGAGCTCGGTGTAATCCTGTGGACTGACGCGAACCAGCACCACGCGACCATTGTCAGCCTGAATCAGCAGCAGGTCTCCGACGCAGAGGACCTGGCCGTGACCGTAGCGCTTGCCGCGCCAGGCCCGCTTTCCCTCGGTCAACTCGATGCAGCTGAGCACCCCGTCGCTCAGGCCATAGATCAGGCCGTCGCGGTGGATCAAGTTGGTGAACTTGGCCCGCATCCTACGACTACGCCAGATCTGTCTGGGGTTCAGCTGGTTGTCCAGTTCGAACAGCCGAGTGCCGACACCGTAGCCGGTCGAGACCAGGAACCGGTTGGGGGGCAGCGGGATCGGCATCGCGACGCACTCTCCGCCACCTTTCCATTGCTGGCGCCAGAGCTGATTGCCCGTTCTGACGTCGTATCCGCTGATCCAGCCCCGATTGAACATCATCAGCTGACGTTTTCCGGCGAGCGTGACCAGGCGGGGTGAGCTGTATCCGGACTGATCGGTGCCCGCCTGCCAGACCGGCTCGCCTGTCTGGCGATCGAGGGCAACCAGGCTGGGTCCGGAGAGCCCACCCGGGCTGGCCACGACCAGCTCGTCAACGATCAGCGGAGAACAGGAGGCGCCCCACTGGACCAGCTTGGCTTTCGACGCTTCGAGGAGGTTGCGCTGCCAGATGCGTTCGCCGCTGTCCAGCGCCAGACAGGTCAGCAGTCCGGTCGCGCCCAGCGCGTAGACTCGGTTTCCGAATACCGTCGGGGTGGCGCGAGGACCGATTCCGCCGAGACGCGTGGCGTAACGCACCGGGTCGGCATGCAGCCAGCGTTGCCGGCCTGTTAGCAGCGCATAGCAGACCACCACTTCTTCTGGACCCCGTTGCTCCTGGGTCACCGCGTGCTCGCCACTGATGGCGAAGGCGGACCAGGCGGCGCCGACGGTTCGCCGCCAGAGCTCGTGGGGCGGACGATCCGTCCAGTCGGGATCGAGATCGACTCCACGGATCACTCCATCCCGCTGAGGTCCTCGGAATTGTGGAGAGGGGCGTACGACCACCGTGGCGCTCTTTTCCGAATCCCAGGCTGGCCCTGACGTGGCCTGGCTGATCAGCCTGGGGGCGGCTTCAGTTGTCTGCCAGCGCCAGCCGATGAGCGGCACGAGATCTCCGGTGACCCCCGTGATATCGAGTGATCCGTAGGTCGCCCCCCCGGCCGCAGCGAGTAGTGCGAAGGTGGTGAGCCGCTGTCGCCAGCGCATCCGGGAGAACAGCAACAGCCAGACACTGAGCAGCATCCCGGTCCAGCCCACGACGGTCACCGTGTGAATCACCCGCCGCTGGCGCTGTGGGGCTTCCACGCTCCAGACGACGAAAAGGGCGAGATTGGCCAGGATGATGATCGTCACGGCCGGCCACCAGCGGGGTCCTTTTGTTTGGGGTTGGTCGGACATGGACGCCTGATCATACAAGATCGGTCCAGTGGTGGTTTCGGATAATCGGAACCAAACCGGCACTCAGGGGTTAGACCGGACGAAGGCATCCAGATCACCGGAAACCACCATTGGAGAGGACGATGCGAGTTCTTGTACGGTACGGCCTGATCATCACGCTGCTGTTGCTACCGGGCGTGGCGATTGCACAGGAGCAAGGGGACGACCCGGAAAACAAGCCGAAGCCGTCGGAAAAGGATGGAAAGGCCGAAAAGGGGACGCAACGAGACTCCGATGAACGTCTGGCGCGACGTGTCGGGAAGCGGGTCCAGAGGATGACCGAATCGCTGGGGTTGAGCGCGGAGCAGGTCAACCAGGTACACGAGATCTTGCTGCAGACAGAGGCAAAAGCCTCCCAGGCGCGCACCGGTCAACTCGAGCGATTGCAGTCGGTGCTCTCCGAGGAGCAGCTGGGCAAGTACAAGGAGCTGAACAAGCGGCGGGGACGGCGGAACAAACCGGGTGACAAGAAGGGTGACAAGCAGGGTAATAAGGACAAACGCCGAGGTGGGCCCGAGGCGATGGTGCGGCGTGCGCTGGGGGTCGATCTGGAGAAGCTGAAAGAGCAACTGGGGTTGAGCCCGGAGCAGGCCGAGAAGATCGCTGGGATGGTCGAGACTGCGGTCGAAAGCGGCATCGAAAGCCTGCAGGAGCTACGCGGAGACGACGGCAGGTTCGATCGCAAGAAGCTGCAAGCCGCGCTGGCAGAGCGTCGCAAGTCGCTCTACGCGAAGGTCGGCGGTTTGCTAGGCGAGGAGCAGAAGAGCCGCTTCGATGCCCTGATCCAGGAGCGGGACGAGCGGCGGGCTCGAGTCCGGGATCGGCGGGGCAAGCCAGGGGACGGTGAGGCTCGCAAGCGCGGACGCGCCAAGCCGGAGGAGGTGATCGCGCGTCGGACGAGGGGTGCGCTGGACGACCTGAAGCTGCCGGCGGAAGAGGCAGCGGTGCTCGAGCCGCTGATCCAGAAGGTGATTGCCCAGCAGGTCACCACAGGTCGCAGTGCCCGGACGCTTCGGGATGAGATCCGCAAGCTGGTAACCCTCGAGACGACAGACGAGGCGGCGATCAAGGGCAAGCTGGCCGAGCTCCGTCAATTGAGAGACACGGCCCAGTCCAAGCTGAAAGCAATGCAAGATGGGCTGCGCGAGCTGCTGACCTTCGAGCAGGAGGCCAAGCTGGTCGGGC
The DNA here is from genome assembly GCA_964486115.1 of uncultured Planctomycetota bacterium. Classification (GTDB taxonomy): domain Bacteria; phylum Planctomycetota; class JACQVV01; order JACQVV01; family CAZANL01; genus CAZANL01. The sequence continues at coordinate 176 of CAZANL010000633.1, read as the reverse complement.
TCGGCGTTCTCAACTAACCCGAGAGAATCAGCTCCGAAAGTGATGCTGGAGGGCCTGCGCAGAGAGCCAGATCCATGTCGCCGAACCTGGAGAGTGGACGCCACACGGATTCGTCTGAGGAACCACCGCAGGTGACCTGCCGGCGCCATGAATGGCGCTCGAGATGGTGGGCTGGG
>CAZANL010000632.1:0-3342 GCA_964486115.1 uncultured Planctomycetota bacterium | reverse complement strand
AAGCTGTACGCTGACAAGGATCCGACGCTTCGGCAAGCGGTGATCGAGTCGCTGGGCCGGGTCAAGCAGGCGAGAGTCGGGACGTTGCTGCCAGCTGCGCTCTGGGATGTCAACCTGCTCGTGCGAATGGCTGCAGTCGAGGCACTCTACATGCGTGGCGATCTGGCCAGCCTGTCGTTCCTGATCGACGAACTCAAGCACCTGGAAAAATGGCGCCGAATCGAAGCGTTCCGATTGTTGCGCAGGCTGACCGGTCAGACCAACGGCTATCGTGAGGGGGCGCCGAGTAATGCCAAGGCGATTGCGGCCTGGCGGGGTTGGTTGGCGAAAAAGGTGGGCAACAATCCGACACGCCGGGTCGACCTGCTGCTCGCAGCGTTGCGCAGCCCGAGCGAGAAGGTTCGACAGGCCGCGGGAAAGCAGCTCGTCGCTCTGAGAGACAAGCGCGCCGCACGCAGGCTCAAGGCGGCCTACATCGCATCCAGTTCTGCGGGTGCGCGTGTCTGGATTCTGCGCGCGATCGTGGCGATCGGCAGCCGGGAAGCGATCGAGATCTGCCGTGTTGCGCTCAAGAGCGCAGACGTCGAGCAGCGCCGAGTGGCCGCCATGGCACTCTCGCGCTACGGCAAATCCGAGACGCTCTCGCTGCTGCTGAGCGCGATCGAAGACAAGGACGAAACTGTTCGGGTCTGTGTGATTCAGGCGCTGGGTCGCTTCAAGTCGAAGACGTTGCTGCCCCAGCTGGTCAAGGTTGCCAGATCGGATACGAGCTGGCGTGTGCGTCGTGCGGCGATCCGGGCGCTGATCGAGATCGATCCCAAGCAGGCCCTCCCCCTGGTCAGCTCCTCGCTGAGGGATGGTCGGGAGGAGGTCCGAGTGGCGACCGCACGCGCGATGGCATCGATGCTCGACCCGAGATTTGCCAGTGCCCTGGCAACTGCTCTGGCGGACAAATCAGCAAAGGTCCGGCACCACGCTGCTCGCGGGCTTGCGCTCAGCGCCACGGCGGCTGAAGTCCCGGCGCTGGAGCAGGCGTTGACCAGCGTACCGGATCCCGGGACCCGTTCTTATATCGTTCGGGCGCTGGCCCGGGTGGGAGCCCCTAGTGGGATCCCCGGGTTGACTCAGGCGATGAGTGATAGGCACCACAGCGTGCGATCGACAGCGGCCAGCCTGGCAGGCGCCCTCAAGCTCTCGAATCTGGTGCCCCCGCTGTGCAAACTGCTCCAGGACAGTAACGACGCCGTGCGTCTCTCCGCGGCCGAGGCACTGGGGAAGATAGGCGATCCAAGGGCGGTAGAACCTCTTTGGCAGCTGATCGGTCGGGGCAGCGACCCCGTTCGGCGGAGCGCGCTAGAGGCACTGGGCACCATTCCGGGTGCTGCGGCGCTGGGCCGCCTGGTGACCGCTGCCAAGGAACTCAGCGCCGATCGAGAGTTGATCAGCGTGGTCAAGATTCTCAAGACTCGCGTCGCTCCGTTGGGTATTCCCGGGCTGGTCGCGATCGCCCGGCGAGGCTCCAGCGCTGTGCGGGTCTCGGCGATATACGCCCTGGCGGTGCTGGGGCTGGACGACAATGCGACGGTGGTGCTGCGCAGTTCACTGGGGTCCCGGGACAGCGCGATGCGGCAGGCTGCACTCTGGACCATCGGGCGCCTGGTGCCCGAGGAACTAGAACGCGATCTGATCGCTGCGCTGCCCCGGGAGAAGGGCAAGCTGCGCGCTCAGATGCTCGCTGCGCTGGCGGCCTATCGAACGCCCGCGGCGTTGAAGGCGCTGCTCGATGCCGCCGCCGCCGAGCAGGCCGGCTCGAGCCTGACAGTCGTGCTCAATCATCTGGCCCGCATGCGAGATCCCGGAGCAGAGAAGGTGCTGTTTGCCGCCGTCGGCGATTCACGGCAGCCTGGATCGACGCGCGGCGCGGTGGCCCGGGTTCTTCCCCAGCTGCCGGGCTGGAAGTCGGTTCCCGTGCTGGCCAAGTTACTGTCAGCGAAAGACGCCGACCTGCGACGCCATGCGGCCTACTCGCTGGGGCAGATTCGCCATCCCAGCGCGATCGAGCCGCTTCAAGCCGCCTTGGCCACCGAAAAGCAGACTCAGAACCTGCAGAACATTCTGCTCGGTCTGTCGCTGCTCCGTGGAGGGGCCAATACCCCGCGGGTCCGTGGGTGGCTCACGCCGAGCGCGAAGGACTTCGTGCTCTATGCCGCCTGGGCTATCGGCAAGTCGGGAGATCCTCAAGGGCCACAGTTGCTGCGCGCGTTGGCAGTCAACCCAAAGGCGTCATCCCACATCAAGGGTTACCTGTCCCATCCACTGGGTGCGAGCGGATTGGCTGGTGCTCACGAGGTGTTGATGCTGCTTCTCGCCGACAAGTCGGCCAATGTGCGTGAGCAAGCGATTTATGGCTGTTGGACGATGCACGACACCAAGGCTGCGCCAGCGATCGCCAAGGCGCTGCGGGACGAGAAGGACTATGTCCGTGCCGGCGCTGCAGCCGTTCTCGGGGATCTGCAGCGAGGCGTCCAGACGGCTGCGCTGATCCGGCCGCTTCTGGCCGAGTCGAGCCAGTACGTGCAGGCGCTGGCCACGATCGGGCTGTATCGCTGTGGGGACAAGCCAGATCAGGCGCCACTCCGCTGGTCGGTCAATCGCGCGCGGGTCAACTCGGGCGCCGACCTGGCGGCTGCCGTGCTGGCCACTCACCCCGACCCTGAGTCCTTTGCCGGTCTGGTGGCCTGCCTGCAGAGCTCCAGCGATCGGATCGCCTGGCCAGCAGGCCTCGCACTGGGGCGGCTGAAGGACAAGCGCGCGGTGCCCACCTTGCGGGGCGCGATCTATGGTCGAGCGGCGATCGTCGAGGCGTTCGCGGCAGACGCGCTGCTCAGCCTGGGGATCGACACACCGCGGATACGCCGATCGATGAAGAGCACGCTTCCCCTGCTGATCGCGCGCTTGCTGTCCTATCACCCACAGACGCGGGCTCAGGTCGCCGCCCTGTTGCGGCGCCGAACCGGCAAGTCATTCGGCTACGACTGGCGGGGATCTTTGGACAGCTGGCGTTCGTCGCGCGACCGGTGGTTCGCCTGGTGGGACGCGGTGCATCGCCAACTGTCGTACGAGCCGCGGTCCGGCCACTTCAAAACGCCCACGGGTTCGGGGCAGCAGCCGAACAAACCGCGGCAGAAAACTAAATAGGACGGCAGGCCAGGGGACTCTAGGTAAGGGATTACTGGTCCAGCTAAGTACTTGTCCGGAAATAACTGGTTGATTTCGCTATGCCCCCAGGGCATATTTCCAGGTGGACGTTGAGATTCTCAAGGAGAAGTTCGAGTTGCTTGC
>CAZANL010000631.1:1854-3356 GCA_964486115.1 uncultured Planctomycetota bacterium | reverse complement strand
ACGAATACTGGGGGCCGGCGCGGATGGTCGCCCAGGGCAACCGAGAAGAGATCACCTCCTGTATCCACCCCCACGTCATCGAGTTTCTCGAGATGATGAGCTATCACAGGGACATGCCACTCGCGCGGTATCACAAGAACTGGTATAGCGGGATCTGCGAGGCGAGCTAGCGGGATTACGTGCGGTATGCTCGGCAGATTGGGATGCGGGATTCCTTTCGGTGGAGCAGGGACAATCCTCTCCTGGGCCTGCCTACCGGTTCCGCGAAGCACACCAGCGCCTAAGCTGGTCCGGTGGTCTGCTGGCTAATGTGGATTGGCGCCTGGCCAGCTGTCAGGGAGGCCCCCCCGCAGGAGGGCGTCCCTGGGCCAGGCTATCTGCGGCGGTTCATCGGTGGTGTTGCCGGCTTTTTGCTGCGGCCTGGTTTCTTGCGGTGAGCTGATTTTTTGGGGCGAATCGGCTTGATGCGGCGTCCGGCTTTACGATTCTTCTCGCTTCGTCTCTTCCTGGTTGCCATCGGCGACCCCAGCTTGGTCAGCTGCTTGTGCAAGGTGCGAAGACGAGTCAGCCGTGAGGCCAGTCGCTTGATCCGAGCCCGGGGCAGGCTCTTGCTCAACTTCTCCAGCGCGGACAGCTCCTTGCCCAGGCTTCTTGCGATGCGCGCGATCCTGGACGCCTGCACTGTCTGGGGTGGGTTGGGGGCAGCTTCGAGACGGGTGTTGAACAGGACCAGCAGGCTGAGTAGAGCAATAATTCTTGCCATGAAAATCTCCTGTTGCGAAGGACGTCAAGCTCGTCCACCGTGGACGAGCCGAGACCTTATAGAGAGTTGTCGGGACGCTGGCAAACCGAGCCCATGCTTGAGGCTGATAAAAGCGTTTCAAACCCCCATGGCAAACGGGTTATGGCCAATCGTCGAACTGTCCTTGGGGGACCGACCTGGAGTGTGCACGAACGAAGCATCCGCCGTTTTCTACTTAACCCGGACGAGGGCTCTTCGGTGTAATAAAGAGGGCAGCAGGGGTTCAATAGCAACTAAACCGATCGGTTGGCGATGGCGTCATTCTGGGTGACGAGGAGTGTCGGTTGAGGGAAAGGGCGGACATGCTAGCGCGGGCGTTCCAGGGCGGCGACAAATCGGCCTTCGACGAGCTGGCTGGCTTGCTGGCGGAGCGGCTGGGTCGGGTGGGCCGCCGGATCACTGGAGATGCCGAGGAGGGCCATGACGTGGCTCAGGAAGCGCTGGTCAAGGGGTACCGGGCGATCCAGCAGTGGGACGGACGGGGGTCCTTCGTCTCCTGGATGATGTCGATCGCGACGCGCTGCGCCCTGGACCGACTGCGCCGTCACAAACTCACGGTGGAGACATCGCAGGCCCCCCTCGTAGGTGTCGGCCCCAATCCCCTGGGACAGATCGTGGAGCGTGAGCAGGGGCGCCAGGTCCAGGCCGCGCTTCAGTCATTGACCGACCGTCAGCGTTCGATGGTCGTGCTGCGACACTA
>CAZANL010000631.1:0-1844 GCA_964486115.1 uncultured Planctomycetota bacterium | reverse complement strand
ACTACGAAGGCATGACGCTGGCCGAGATCGCCGAGGCCTGCGGGTGCAGCGTCGGGACGGTGAAGTCGACGCTGTTCCAGTCTTTCGACAAGCTGCGGCACAAGCTCAAAGAGATGGGAGGGCAGACACTGTGAGTACTTGTGAATCTATCCAGCCGGATCTGATAGAACACCTCTATCGCAAGCTGGATCCGGCACAAGATGCGCGGGTGGCCATCCACCTGGAAGACTGCGCGAGCTGCCAGCAGCTATTGTCAGAGTTCGACCAGGTGCGGGGATCGCTGGATGCTCTGGAGCAGGATCCGCCCCAGGTTTCATCTCCGGCCAGGCCGGCGCTGGTGCCGCGCAGCGCTGCCGTTGTCGCGGGTCTGCTCGTGGCCTTGATCGGAACCGCAGCTGGTTTCTGGGTGGGCCGTCGCCAGGCGAGGTCTGTGGTCGTGCGGGAACCGTCCGACGAGCTGGCACTGTTGCTGGCGTCCATCGCGGAGGGTGAGGAGCTGATTCGCAACGGAACCCCGCAGCGCGTGCTGAATCGCGCCGACGACGTGCTCGCACAAAGCGCCGGCACGCCGCTGGCGCAGAGAGTGCGGACGTTGATCAACCAGGCTCGTCTGCGGCGGGCCGAGCAGCTGTACGCCGAGGGACACTTTTCCGCTGCGCTGCCCCTGGCGCGTTCGCTGGGCGCCAAGGGTCGGACCTTGAAGAAGACGCTGGAAGAGCACGGCGATGCGGACTTTCTTCCGCTGAGAATGGTACGTGACGGCCAGGTTCTTGCATTGCTGCGTAACTATCCGGAAAAGTCGATGGCTCTCCAGGTCTTCAACGAGGAGGCGTCCAAGCGGATCAAACGTCTCTCGCTGCGGACCGAACTGGCCCGGCTCCAAATCGTTGCCGCGGCCGACCGGGAGCTGTCATTCTATGCCCGACTCGCGGCGGGCCGTCTGTGCAAACAGCTCGAGCGCCCCCGTGAAGCGGAGGCGCATCTGCGCTATGCGGCCGATGGCCCGGGCAAGATCGCCGACGAGGCGCGCAAAGAACTGGAGCAGCTGCACAAGTAGTGTGAACGGGTGAGGGGCTGTGTTAGATTCGAGCGGATGACGCGCCTCGCTTGCTTCCTGATGGTCTGCCTGTCGCTATTAGCGGCTTGTGGCGAAAACGGTGCGCAGAGCAGCCGAGTCGACGAGCCGGCGCCACTGGACCCGACGATGCTCGGCCAAGACCAGCCTGCGTTGCGGGAGACGGGGTTCGAGCAGATCAGCAAGCTGGAGACGGCTGACGCCCTGGCGCTGATCCTGTCGAAACTGCACCACGAGCCGGACGACGCCTTGATCCGCAGAGTTCGGTCCTGGCTGCTCGGGCTTCCGGCGCAACGGCTGAAGTCGGTCATCCCGTATGTCCGCAAGACCACCCATGCTCAGGTGCGTGTGATGCTGGCTGTCGCGATGGCCGGCCATCCGAGCCTGCGGGGGGAGCTGCTACGCATGTGCCAGGATCCGGACATGCAGGTCCGGCGGCAGGCTGCGTTGGCACTCGGGCAGCAGGCACCGGTGGCGCTGCTCGAGGACAAGGCGCCAGAAGTTCGAATACTGGTTGCAGAGTTGCTTGGCAGGACGGCCGACGGAGAGTCGGACTGGCGTGTCCAGCTGGCAGTCGACCGCAAGAACTCGAGGATCGGGGCCGAAGCCCTGCCGCCGATGCTACGGAAGCGGGCCGGAGGCGTGTCTGATATGGTGCGCGCTGGGGTGCTCTGGCTCCTGCGGCATCAGGAAGCTGACGGCGGCTGGTCCGGATGGTCGCACAATCGGCGTGGCAAGGGAGGGCTTCCCGGGCTGAGCTACGAGCTGG
>CAZANL010000630.1:0-3368 GCA_964486115.1 uncultured Planctomycetota bacterium | reverse complement strand
CGAGAAACTGGACAGGTCGTATTCGGGTCCGAGGTGGATGCAGTCGGCCGGGCAGGGCTCGATGCACATGTTGCAGAACAAGCATAGCCCGTAGTCCACCGTGAACTGCGAGATGGCGGCGCCCTTGCCTTGGTACGCTCCCTCGATATCCGCCTTGCGCACGCCCTCGATCTTGATGCAGTCGACCGGACATGCCTGCTCGCACTGAAAGCACATGATGCAGATGTCGGTCTCGAGGATATGCAGTCCTCGGTGGCGCTCGGGGATCTCGTCCATCACGTGCGGATATTGCACGGTGACGATCGTGCGTGGGCGGGCGAAGTAGGTCATCGTGATCCACATGCCGATCAGGATCGAGCGAGTGACCGAGTAGAGGTTCCTGAAATACAACAACGTCGCGGCTCCGGCGTGAATTTCGCTGAGAGCAGACTATCTGCTGAGTAGATCGTGATTATCGTAGTGCGTGCTTTGGCTGTCAACTTGATTCAGTCAAGCCTTTGACCGGATGATTACCAATTGCTATCATCCGGAAGTACCGGCCGCGCAACAACTATTGATCGGATATCAATGACACTACCGCAAGTGAACTTAGCTGAGTACCTGTCGGTTGACCGGATCGTCAAGTTGAACCACAGCGACAAGGAAGAGAGCATCGAAGAGATGGTCAGCGTGCTCTCCAAGGTCGATGTGATCGAGGATGCGGAGGCTCTGCTCAAGGCCGTCTTGGAGCGGGAGAAGATCCTCTCGACCGGGATCGGTTTCGGTATCGCGGTGCCGCATGCCAAGATCCCTTCGGTGTCCGGCTTCGTCATGGCGGTGGGCGTCAGTGCCGGTGGCATCGCTTACGACTCGATGGACAACCAGCCGGTTCACACCATGGTGATGATTGCCGGGCCCGATGGCCAGCAGGAACAGTATCTGCGGATACTGGCCAAGGTCACGCTTCTGCTTCGCAACCAGGAGGTTCGGGAGAAGCTGCTCTCGTCCGAGCCTGAGGAGGCGCTGGGGTTGTTCCGCGCCGACTGATGGATTCTTCCTTCCTGCTGCTGATCATCCTCCTGAAGGAGGAGTACCTGGAGGATGTGGTCCTGGCGCTGACCGAGAACGGAGCCAGCGGGGCGGTGGTCGTCGATGGAGTCAACATGCAGGCCATGCTGGCCTATCAGATACCGATCTTCGCCGGCTTCCGTGAAGAACTGGGGGCCCAGCCGGGATATGCCAAGGTGCTGCTCTCCCAGGTATCCGACGCGAATTTTCCCGAGCGCTTCATCTCCGCATTGCAGGAGGGGGGCACTGATTTCCGTAGAGACGAGCTCGGTCGATTGATGCTGATCCCGCTGGGTGTCTACATCGATCCATCAACCCCATAGACCGAGCTGCCGGGATGCAGTTCTTCGCCACCTGTCCCAAGCACCTCGAGCAGCTGCTGGCTGAGGAGTTGTCCGCTCTGGGCGGGGCTGATATCCAGCAGACCGTGGCCGGGGTCGCTTTTTCCGGTGATCTGGCAGTGGCCTACCGAGCGTGTTTGTGGTCGCGTCTGGCCAACCGTGTGCTCCTGCCGCTGGAGACGGTTGCGGTCGAGGACGGAGACGCCCTGTACGAGGGGGTGCGCAGCATCGACTGGCTGGAACACCTGTCTCCACAGATGAGCTTGGCCGTTGACTGTACTGGCCGTTGTCCCGGCATCGGACACACCCGATACGGTGCTCAGCGGGTCAAGGACGCGGTGGTCGATCTGTGTCGCGAGCGCACGGGGGAGCGGCCATCGGTCGACCTGAAATCTCCGGACGTACGGATCAACGTGCACCTGCAGAGGTCGGGCGCCAGCATCGCGATCGACCTGGGGGGTGGGAGTCTGCATCGCCGAGGATACCGGCGCGAGGGTGGGGAGGCGCCGCTCAAGGAGAACCTCGCGGCGGCCATTCTGATCAGGGCGGGTTGGGGTGAGATGGCCCGCTCCGGCGCGGCGCTGGCCGACCCGATGTGCGGCTCGGGCACACTGCTGATCGAGGGAGCTTGTATCGCGGCCGACATCGCTCCGGGCTTGCTGCGCGGCGGCGGGTTGGCTGGACGTTGGCTGGGGCACGATCGACGAGTCTGGAGTCAATTGGAGGCCGAGGCCCGGGTTCGTCGAGACGAAGGGTTGGAGCGGACTCCGGCGTGGATCAGGGGATATGAGGCCGAACCCAAGCATGTCCGGACGGCCCGGCAGAACATATCGGCTGCGGGACTCTCGGGCTTGATCAAGGTCAGACAGGCGGAGTTGGCTGCCTTTGCGCCACGGCCTGACCGCAATGCCGTGGGGCTGGTTGTCTGCAATCCGCCGTACGGCAAAAGGCTGGGCGACGCGGAGTCGCTGGTCTACCTCTATCGGGGGCTGGGACAGCGGCTGAAGGCTGAGTGCTGCGGTTGGCGTGCGGCGGTATTCACCGGTAACCCGGAACTCGGCAAACGGATGGGCCTGCGAGCCCGAAAGCTCTACAGCTTCCTCAACGGGACGATTCCATGTCAGTTGCTGATGTTCGACGTGACGGAGGAGTGGTTCGTCCAGTCCGCAGGGCCCAGGCCAGCGGCGCCAAAGCCATCGGTTGCGGAGATCGAGCCCGGGCCGGGGGCCGAGATGTTCGCCAATCGCTTGAAAAAAAATCTCCGGCGCCTCGGCAAGTGGGCGCGCAAGCATGGCATCGAGTGTTATCGGCTGTACGACGCCGACATGCCGGAGTATGCACTCGCAATCGACTGCTACGGCGACTGGCTGCACGTGCAGGAGTATGCGCCGCCGTCCTCGATCGACCCCGAGAAGGCGGCCTCTCGTCTGGCCGAAGCCCTGGCTGTCATCCCGCGAGTATTGAACCTCACGCCCGATCGGGTGGTCTTCAAGCAGCGCAAGCGGCAGCGCGGTCGGAGCCAGTATGAGGCTCGGGATCGGCGCGGAGAGTTCATCGAAGTGGGCGAGGGGAGCTGCCGACTGCTGGTCAATCTGACCGACTATCTCGACACCGGCCTGTTTCTGGACCATCGTCCGCTGCGTCGGCTGATCGGAGAGGAGGCAAAGGGGCTTCGGTTCCTCAATCTGTTCTGCTACACCGCGACCGCAACGGTCCATGCGGTACTGGGCGGAGCAGCTTCGAGCGTCAGTGTCGATACGTCCGCTACGTATCTTGGCTGGGCCCGGCGCAACCTCTCGCTCAACGGGCTCAGCGAGGTGCATGAGTTGGTGCAGCGAGACTGTCGGGAGTTCCTGGCCCAGGAGGCGGGCCGGTTCGACCTCATCTTTCTCGACCCACCGACCTTCTCCAACACCAAAAGAGCGGATCGCGAGTCCTTCGATCTGCAGCGGGATCACGTGGGGCTGATACGGGCCGCTG
>CAZANL010000629.1:0-3369 GCA_964486115.1 uncultured Planctomycetota bacterium | reverse complement strand
CGGAGCGGTGCTGACCGCCGGCGTCGGTGGGCTAGGCATCTGACGGGTGCTCTGTGCGCTAGCCTCCAGTGGCATCACGAGCAGCATGGCGATCCAGACCAGATAGCTACGCCAGCTGATCATCGTTCCTCTCTCGCAAGTGCCAGCATCTGCCGCGCTCGAGCTCTCACCCTGCGATCAGCGCTGCTCCGCGACAGCTGGGCCAGCTCCTGCAAGCTCTGACCATCCCCCAGCATGGCCAGCTGGTCGACGGCACCCAGACGGGTTCTGGGCAACTCGCCTTCCCGGGCCAGGCGGACGATGGCCGCTCGTCCAGAGGATGTGATCTTCTGTCGCCTGCGCCGGAGCAACACGACCAGCGCGCGACCCGCCGACAGCCGTACCTGCTCCTCTCCTCCCCCAACCAGCGCTCGATGGACGATCGACAAGACCGAGTCGTTGCTCCGGCTCGCCCCCGCCAGCCGAAGCAGTGCGGAGGCGCGCACAGCCGGCGAGGCGTCCGTCGAAGCGGCCTCGATCAGCAGGCCAACCTGAGAGTCATCGTTGGCCGCGACTCGCGCCGCAGCCCGCGCACGCACGGCGGGACTGCGATCGCTAGACAGCAGACGGCCCAGCACCTCGTCGTGGTGGCCGATCCTGCCAAGCCCGTCGATGGCGGCCAGACGTACGGACACCGGCAAACCCGGCTGAGCGGCCGTGACGAGCGTACGGTCGATGACTGCTGCGATGCTGTTCCCGCCGAGAGAGACCAGCGTCCGGATCGCGCGGGCACGCAGAGCCGGATCCATGGTCGAGTCGCGCACTCGCGCTGACAGTTCACCGACGAGCTGCTGCCGCTCCGCGAGTCCGACGGCGGCAAGCAGCATCTCGCGCTCCGACTCCGTCAACTGGCTCCACGAGGCAAAGATCGCATCACGAAGCGCCACCTGGCTCTTCTGATCCACAGCACCACGCACCAGATAACGCCCGAGCCGCTCGCGCAACGACGGGTCCTTGATCTGCGACGTCAAGCGAAGCAGAGCCCCCGGATCGGTCACCGGACCCGACTGGATCAGTTCGGTGATCAATCGCCGCTGGATCCCTCCTTGCTTCTCGGCCAGAAGCGCACGGACCAGGTGATCCGCGGCGCGAGCCCCTCCCAGCGTCCGAATCAGCCGGGCCAGGTGGCCCCTGACCCGTGGGCTCTTCTCTGCCTGTTCGCCACTGAGGGCCGCCAGCAGGACGTCCAGCCGAGCAGCCCAGGTCTCGCACCACAGACTCCACGCGGTCAGTCGGATCTGCTCTGTTTCACCACCGCGAGCCAACCCCAGGAGCTGGGCCGGATCTCGATGCCCCGCATCCAGTGCCAGGCGGCGGGACACGGGATCAGCTGACGTGGCCAGAACCGCCACCATCGGACGGAGATCGACAGGAGACGGAAATAAGGTGTCGCCAGGAGGCTGCAGTCGTCCATTCTGAAAAGTAGACGGCGGACTGGGAGGGTTGGGGCGCCGTGAATGGACTTCGGTGAGATTCGCAGCCCCCCGAGCGACACGAGGCATGGTCTTCTGCAGAATCGGGTCGATTCCTCCCAGGCACAGCGCAATGAACGCAAGTGCCGGAGCGGCAACCCACATCAGCGATTTGAACCAGTTCGTATTATCCTGTCCCACGCGGGACATGGTGCAACTGGCGTGCCACGAATCACTCATCCAGATAGGCTGCGGTGCAAGCCACTTCGAGACAAGGGATTATATAAAAATACCTAGAGCGGCATGCCATATAAACTCGATCCGAGCGTGACCTTTAGACCACACCGACTGTGTGTTTTACCTCACACCCTGCGCCGTGTGGCAGCTAGACCCATCCTCACCCTCTCTCCGTAAGCGATTTATCGCCGGCGATATACACCATCCAGTCAGGGCAGATCCTCGTTCAGAATACCGATGTAGGGCAGATTCCGATAGTGCCCCGCATAGTCCAGCCCGTACCCGATGACGAAGTGATTCGCAATCTCGAATCCCAGATAGTCGATCTGCAGCGGCTCGACCGTCTGCTCCTTCTTATGTAGCAAGGTCACGATCTTCAGGCTGGCCGGCTTGCGCGCCTCCAGGGTCTCCAGTAGATAGGACGCCGTCAGACCGCTATCGATGATGTCCTCGACCAGCAAGACATCCTTGCCGGTCATCGGCTGAGTGGTGTCGAACTCGAAGCGCACCTCGCCCGAGGAGGTTTTACCGTCGCCATAGCTCGAGACGCGCAAAAAATCGCACGCTAAATGGGTCTCGATGTGTCGCGCCAGGTCGGCCATGAAGATGAAAGAGCCCTTGAGCACTCCCACGAGCATCAGATCACGGTCGACGTAGTCCGCGGTGATCTGCCGCCCAAGCTCGGCAACTCGCTGCCGGATCGCCTCGGCGCCGATAAACTCACTGACCTCTCCCGGAAACTGCTTCACATTGCTCGTCATGGCTCTCAATACGCAGTGTTGTTCATGATCTCACCAAAACCGCCGCCACCCGGCACGATATACTGCTTGTCGGTCAGACCGATCTCTTCGCCCCAGCGTGAACCGGGACAGGTGGATAGCACCTCGGCTGGCGACATCCCTCGATCCAGCCGCGCTGCGTAGATCTTTAGCGTGGGATGCGCGTCGTGCACCGCACGGATATACTCCGGCGTGACGATCAGGTGCAGCGCGATGATCTTGCGCGGGGTCCCCTCGACCTCATCCCGGTACATGTCGAGCAGCTGGATCATCGAGGAGCCCGTGGCCCCCATCGGATCGGGCACGATCAACATCGTGTCCTCTACGTCCCCACCGATCTTCTGACCGCTGATCGCAGCCCCGGTGACCTGCTCTGACCGGTTGATGGTGCGCTGCATCACAATGTGGTCCTGTCGCACGTGACTCGGATTGAGCAGCAGGCTGAACTGAGTGTAGCAGACGTGCGACGGCAGAATGCCGGCGCGCACCATGTCGACCACCACCGTTCGGGTATCCGGGTCGACGACCAGCCCACGATAGATGCCGCGGTCGGTCGCTTCGATCATCCTCGTGGGCATCACGATGCGCCGCGTGGGGAACTCGGCGCTGGTGACGATGTGAGCCAGGTGTTGGTAGATGCAGCAGACCAGATCGGTCACCTGTGGCTGGACTGTCTGCGGTGCACACAGCCGAACCAGGTTGGACATCATCCAGGGGTCGGACAGAATGTGGACCCGGTCGCCGTACTCGTGGACCACCTCGGAAGGCCGATAGGGTAACTCGGCGTACTGCATGTCCTCAGGCTGAACTTCCACGTCTCGTCCTCCATTCAGCGTGATGGGCCCAGCAGGATTCGAACCTGCGACCGACCGCTTATGAGGCGGCTGCTCTAACCGCTGAGC
>CAZANL010000628.1:0-3379 GCA_964486115.1 uncultured Planctomycetota bacterium | reverse complement strand
GCGCTGGCGGTCTGGAGAGGGCTCGCTCGAGGCTGGTCCATCAGGCCCAGCTACTCTCACCACAGCTGTGTGGGCTGATTGTGTGACGCCTGCTCGCAATGCGGTGGGATCTGGTAGCGACGGGGGAGGGCTGCCGGCACCCTCCCCACGATCGGCTTGACAGATAGGGGCTACTTTCCGCCGCTGGCTGCCTTGAGTTGCTGCAACTCGGCTTCCTTGGCCTGGAAGAAGCGTTTTGCGCGGGGGTCCTTGCCGAATTTCGCCTTCAGCTGATTGAGTCCACGCTCGAACAGCGTGGGATTGTTCGTCGCCTTGGCGTGCTCCATGATCAGCGACCAGAAGTTGACCAGGGCATTGGCTCCGGTCGGGATGCGTCCCTGCTCGGCCCACCCGGCGAACTTCTTGCCCGCGACCATGATTCCAGCCTTGTCGTCCCGTCTGAGAGTCTTGAGGGTCTCCATCACGTCCAGATCGGCCAGCTGGTGCTCCAGCTTCTTGCGCTCTTCGTCGGAGACCTCGAGGGCTGCTAGCTCGGTGCGCGCTTCGGCGCCAGTACTGAACTTACCCATCTTGAGCTTGAGGCCCCACAACTCTACCTTCTCGGCCTTGGTCGGATCGCTCTTCTTGGATAGCTCAGACCAGCGCTTCAGGTGCTTTCCGAGGGCGGCGAAGCCTTCGATGCTGCGGTTCTGGATTTTGGCCAGGACCTTGCCCTCAGCGTCCAGGTAGACCAGGTATGGGAAACTCCGGCCACCCTTCTCGGACAGCAAGTTGCCGTTCTTGGCACCCGGGATCCGAGAGGTGATGTGCAGGAAAAGGACATGGTCCTTGGCAAAAGCAGCAAACTTAGGATCGGAGAGCGGACCGCCCTCCAGGGATTTGCAGGGGGGTCACGGTGCATACGAACGGGAGAAGTAGGCGAAGATGAGCTTGCCGGACTCCTTGGCCTTCGCCCGCGCCTTGTCGTAATCAGTGATCCAGTTGGCCTTCTTGACCCATGCCTCGGCCAGTTTGGCGTCGAGCTTCGCCTTCAGATCGTCGCTTTGGGCCTGTGCGACCGTGAGCGAGCTGAAGGAAACAAGCAGCACGCCTAGTGCTAGCAGTCGTTTCATCGGATTCCTTACTTTCGTGGTGGGAGGGACTAGAGCCTCATTTATAAGAGATGAAAGATGACGCAGCAATACCCAAACTGCCCAAATGGGGCCATTCTGGAGGCGATGGTGCGCCCGGCATTCGCTACCGGAGGCGAGGTCTCTCAGGCATCTGGATCGTCCGCCGGCGACCGGTATGGTCTGGTGGCGCTGTAACGAGTCGGGAGCCGAGGCAGCAGGAGGCTGTGCTGGGTTCCGAAGGAGCCGATCCCAACTCGAGTCCAGGCCCGCTTCAATGGCCTCTGGCGAAATAGGCTGGGCCTACATATGATGCCAGGATTCAAATCACTTAATTCAAGGAGGGGGAGATGCGGCTCTCGAACAAGACAGCGGTCTGTGTAGTGCTGGCCGGCCTGTTGCTGGTGGTTCAACTGGGGACGGCACAGGCTCAGCAGTCGATGGAACAGAAGAAGGAAGCCAAGCTGGCCGAGGCATGGGT
Source organism: uncultured Planctomycetota bacterium (assembly GCA_964486115.1). Taxonomy (GTDB): domain Bacteria; phylum Planctomycetota; class JACQVV01; order JACQVV01; family CAZANL01; genus CAZANL01. Next base: position 1,789 of record CAZANL010000628.1, on the reverse strand, counting down.
CAAGAAGGCCAACTGGATCACTGATTACGACAAGGCGCGGGCGAAGGCCAAGGAGTCCGGCAAGCTCATCTTCGCCTACTTCTCCCGTTCGTATTCACCGTGACCCCCTTGCCAATCCCTGGAGAGCCGTGTGCTTTCCACCCAGGAATTCGCGGACTGGTCGAAGAAGTACGTGGTGTACCTGCACTTGACCACGAAGATCGCATCGGACACGCATCAGGGTCTGTTGGCGGCCAAGGGTGGCCGAGGTTTCCCCTATTTGGCTTATCTGAACAGTGACGGCGCCGTGCTGGGCCTGCCGTCCGGCCGCAACATCGACGGCTTCAGCAGTGGGGCCGATAAAGCCGCGGGGATCCAGGCAAAGCTGGTCGGGCTCAAGAAGAAAGCCGAAGGCGGCGACAAGGCAGCCCAGAAGGAGCTGGTTCTGCTCAACCTCGAGCTGAAGGTCTACGAAAACGCCAAGGCACTGAATGCGGCGACCGAAGAACTGGACCTGACAGATGCCGAGAAGGCGAAGATCGCCGGCAAGATGGTCGATTTCGAGGTCCAAGATATCATGAAGCAGGCCCAGGCGAAAGGTAGGCAGGGTGGCCAGCAGTTCATGATCGAAAAGTTCTATCCGATGGCCAAGGCCGGTAAGCGGCCGGGCGGAAAGTCCGCGATCCTCTACTTCTGGGTCTTTGCGCTACGAGGGGCGAAGTCGGCCAACGACGTCAAGACCTTCGAGACCGGTCTGCAGATCTTGAAGACCCACTATGGCACGGGCCGGTACGCTAGGATGATCCAGAAAATGCAGCAGGATCTGAACCAGATGAAGGGTGGCGGCGGAGACTAGCACCCACCACGATATAGTACGGGGGAGGGCCACCCTGCCCTCCCTCGGGTGCCCATCACTACTACCCCTTGGCGGGGGCTGGGGCCCCACAGGAGGATCTGTTTGGTCTGTCCAGGCCCACGTAGCAGTCACTCGGCGCCGGCGGCTGACTCGAACTGTTCTTTGAATCGGGCGAATTGCTTCGCGACTAGCCAGCAGGACAGGCTGGGGGACCGCCGCTGGATCCACCAGAGCAGCCGCCACCAGCCAGGGACGACGATGATCGCCTGGTTCTTGGCCACTGCACGCAGCACCCGGCGAGCGAACAGGTCCGGGTCCATCGGCCCCAACCGCGACACCAACCGGCGCAGCTGCTGCTCGGCAACCGGTTCGAGCAGTCGCCCGAACCTGCCCCCGCCGTTGAGGATCGGGGTGTGGATCAGGCCGGGGCACAGCGCGCTGATCTGCACTCCCAGCCGGGCAGCCTCTATCCGCAGTGACAGCGAAAGCCCAATCACAGCGTGCTTGGAGGCACAGTAAGAGGCGCAGAACGGCATCGGCATCAGGCCCGCCATCGAGGCGGTGTTGACGATGTGGCCGAATCCTTGCTGGATCATCAGTGGGTAGGCGGCCTGGATGGCGTGGGTCACACCACGCAAGTTGACGTCCAGGGTGTCGTTCCAGGCCGACTGGTCGAAGTTCCGCACCTCGCCGACGACGCCAATGCCGGCGTTGTTGAACAGGTAGTCGAGCCGTCCCATTTCATGATGTGTCTGCTGGATCAACTCGGTCACTGCTGCCGGGTCCCGCACGTCCAGGTCGGCCGCCGAGCCGCCGATCTGTTTCGCGTGTTTGCGGGCCAGGTCCGCCTGGCGGTCAGCTAGCAGGACATGGGCGCCTCGGCTGGACAGCGCCTTGCCGATGGCCAGTCCGATGCCGGAAGCCCCGCCGGTAACGACGGCCACCGCGTCCTGG
>CAZANL010000627.1:0-3382 GCA_964486115.1 uncultured Planctomycetota bacterium | reverse complement strand
GTGTGCAGCAAATGAGCCAGCAGATCAAGCAGCAGCAGCCCGCGCGTCGCGGAGAAGCAATCCGCCTTCATTGCCCGGCCGCCGCAGCGCCGCCCGGAGTCGCCACACTGGCGATGCATCGCCTCGCTCGCTTCCGCCTGGATGATCTAGCACTCGCCCCACGGCCAGACTCTCTGGCTCCTTCTATTCACTCAGGCACAAGGACAAAGCGCTGGGTGCTGTCCACGTCACTTTCAACGGGTCGAAAATTGCACGCCGCAAACAGACGCATCGACGGGATGTTGTGGGAGCGAATATAGGCCACGATCGGCCGTGGACCACGCTCAGTCCAGTAGCGGTCAATGGCACCCTGCAAGACGGGGACTGACCGATTCTTCCCGCGGTGGGCTGGGGCCAGCGCAATGGTCACGACCGCCCCCTCGGAGCTGATGTCGAATCGGCAAGAGCCCATGGGGGCTCCCTGCCACTCCGCCACATACAAGGCCTGCTCCTTATTCGCCAAAACACCCTGAAGCCACGTCAGATGGGACTCCCACGGGATATCGTCCGAGTTCAGGGCGTTCTGCCGGGTCACCGGGTCGTTGGCCCATTCCCAGAGCTGCTGGGCGTCTTCGAACGTCGCGGGGCGCACGGTCACTGTCATCGGACCTGGTCTACAACCATCGGTGCGATTTCCCCGATCTGGTGGTGAGCACCCGATCACGGTCCCCCAGTATACGGGTCAATGGCCAACCCTGTTGCAAGTTCGGAGCCTCCTCGAGGAGTGGATAGTAGCCGAAGAGGTCCCCGAGAAACAGATGCCGATCGACTCTATCCTCCAGCAGGACAGAGTAAAACACCGGACATCGCCGCTGCCGTAGCTGTCGGAAATCCCACCACGCATCGCCACAGTTCGACCGATTCTCCAGCGCACCGCGGTGACTGCAAGTTTTCCTGCTGCGAACTTGACCGTGTGAAGGTCGGTGATACGGTAAAAGTGTATGTCAGCTTGGACCTCTAGAACGTATGAGCCGGGGTCGGAAAACGACTACGAGAGCATGCCAAGGAACCTCATCGAGGTCGGAGTCGGCTCGTCGAACGTCCGGCGGGACATCGCGTGATCCACCACTCGCTAGCCTGTCACCAAGGCGCCGCGAAACCCGGTCGGCACAGTCGAGTGGACGACGACCGAAACCGGTGCCCACCCCCGACGAGTCGCACCACCATCCGGACTGAAAAGACGAGGAATCCCCGGCAATCCACCAGATTTTGGCCCAGTCTGGCCTGGCACAGAAACACCTGGCGTACATGACCCACGCCGCTAAAAGCACCCGATTTCAGCTGAGATGATCCAGACGTTCCCTTTCGGCAACCGCGGTATCGGCCCCGGCCACCCCGTACTGCTGATCGCGGAGATCGGCATCAACCACGAAGGCGATGCCGAGCAGTGCGCCCGGATGATCGATGCCGCTGCTGAAGCCGGCGCCGACGCGATCAAGCTACAGACGATCGACGCCGATGCGAACTATGTGCAAGGAACCGCCAGCCACACACTGTTCAGCCAGGCCGGCCTATCACGCGGCCAGACCGCGCGAATGTTCGAGCACTCGACTGCACTTGGCCTGGAGGTCTTCACCACCGCTGGCGACCCGGCCACGCTGACCTGGATCGACGAGCTGTCTCCCGCGGGTCACAAGATCTCGTCGGGCCTGCTGACCTGCGACCCGATCGTGGCCCTGGCCGCCAGCACGGGCCGACCGCTGCTGATCTCGACCGGTGGGGCCGAGACGGCCGACATCGACGCCGCGCTGGCCTGTGCGCGCGAGGCCGGCGCCAAGGCCATCGCCCTGTTCCAGTGCACCTCGCTCTACCCGGCACCGGCCGACACGCTCAACCTGCGCAGCATCGGCTGGCTCGAAGAGCGCTACCAGGTCCCGACCGGCTTCTCGGATCATGCGCTGGGCATCGAGAGCGCGGTCCTCGCCGTCGCCGCGGGAGCCCGGATGATCGAGAAGCACTTCAGCCTGGATTCAACGCGAGAGGGCTTCGATCATCCGCTCTCACTGGAACCCGACAGATTTGCCGAGCTGGTCCACCGGGTGCGGGACGCGGAGCGGATGCTCGGACAGGCCGAGCGGCAGCTGACCGAGGCCGAACGGGCCAAGGCGCCGTTGATGCGACGGGTGCTGGTCGCCCGCACGCAGATCGAGAGCGGCGAGACCCTGACCGAGGCGAATCTGACCTTCAAGCGACCGCTGCCCGGCAGCGCGGGGCTGCCGCCCCGTGATTATGCACGTCTGCTCGGGCGGCGAGCAGCGCGCACACTGGCACCCGACGATCCCGTCGCAGCCGATGCGGTCGAGGGGGGCCTGTGACATACACGATACTGATCACCTGTGTCGGCGGTGAGCTGTCTCCCCATGTCATCCGGACACTCAAGGCCAGTTCGCGACACGAGCTGCGTGTCGTTGGCGTGGACCTCTCCGAGAACGCTCAGGGGCGCCATTTTGTCGACCGGTTCGCCACGGTACCCCGCGGTGAAGACCCCGGTTACGTCGAGGCGATTGCCCAGGTGGTCGCCAACGAGAGGGTCGACCTGATCCTGCCCACCTCCGACGAGGAGGCGCTGGCCCTGGCCGAGGACGCAGATCAGTTGGGCTGCATGCTGGCCTGCGTCGACATCGAAACCTTACGCACATTCAACGACAAGGGGCGGACCTACGAGAGACTGGCCGAGCTCGGGCTGCCGGTCCCGGACTGGCAGCCGGCCACATCCGTCGAGGAGCTCGAGACAGCGCTCGACCAACTACTGAACACACATGGCGAGGCGGTCGTCAAACCATCTCTCGACCGGGGTGGTCGTGGCGTCTACGTGGTCCGCCAGGACGTTTCGGGCGAGCAGCTGATCGCAGGTGGGCGAGAAGTCCACCTGGATGCGCAGTCGTTCCGGGAAAACCACCTGACCGAAGCGATCGATGCGCTGCCGTTGATCGTGATGCAGCGGCTTGTCGAGCCGGTCCATGACATCGACATGCTGGCCTGGGAAGGCCGACCGATCTGGGTCGTTCCACGACGCCGCGTCGACTCCGTCCTCCCCAACGAAGGACACACCGTCGTCGACAACGAGGAGCTGATCTCACTTGGCCAGCGCTTGATCGAGGCCTTCTCGTTGAGCTGGCTGTACGACTGTGACGTGATGTACGACGCCGCGGGCAACCCCGGCGTGCTGGAGATCAACCCACGTCCCAGCGGCAGCATCGCCGCCTCGATCGCCGCCGGTGTACCGCTGCTCGACGACCTGATCTCGCTGGCCAAGGGTGAAGCGGTCGACCCGGGTGAAATCCCGACCGGCCAGGTGGTCGTACCCTTCAAGAGTCTCGCTCCGGTGACTCGACGATGAACA
>CAZANL010000626.1:0-3383 GCA_964486115.1 uncultured Planctomycetota bacterium | reverse complement strand
CTCAAATTCAAAAGTGTCTTTAAAAGTCGCCCAGCGCCGATGACGTTGGTCAAGAACGACGGCTCTGCATCGCAGACCTCCATCGCTTCCGGATACTCCTGATCTTCGAAGAGAACTTCTAGCTCACCCAACAAGTCGGGTGGCAGCAGCTTGTCTCTGCGGATCGTCACGAAGTGCTCGATCACCAGAGCCGTCATGACCACTGACAGCAAGATGATCAAGATACCGATGAACCCGCCACCCTTGATGATCAGGCTGAACACGTTCGGCGTATCCTCCGTGTTTTCATCGTCCTGAGCCATCGCTCCCGGCGCGAAGATCAGCGCCAGGATGGTGACGGCCGAGAACACCAACAGCAACTTACGGCTCATAAAACAGCGCCTCCTAATCGAGGGAAATTCCCGACTCACGACCCAACCCTGACGGCCCAGGTGCTCGCGGGATACCTTGACTTGAGTTCTTTCCAGTACACCGACTGGTACTTAGCGTCTTCCTTCAGAGCGGCAAAACACCGCCCTGCATAATACAAGGCTCTCGCGTGCTCGTTCGGATCAGTGAAGTAGGCAGCGACGACCTGGACGAAGTGAGCCCGAGCCATCGCGTATTTCTTCTCACCGAACAGGGCCACTCCAAGCCCATTGTGGACCATGGCTAGCTGGCCTCCACCCTTGGCCGAAGCCAATAGCCCCTGCATCTTGGTCTTCACTCCGGCAGCATTGCCACCGGCCACCATTGCCTCGCACCACCCAGCCATCGCCTCGCGATGGATTGCCGAATCGGCGGAAGACCCGCTGGCTATGCCATTGAAGCCTGCTTGGGCTCCCGTATGGTCTCCGGACTCCAGCTTGCACCACGCCACGCCCAGGCTAGCTTGACTGCCGTACTCGCCACCCAAGCCATTGGCGCTAGCACCCGCACCAGCCGACTCATAGGCACCAGTGGCTGCCTGGAACTGCTTCAACACGCGGTAGCACAGACCACGATAAATGTGGACATCAAACAGGAAGCGCGAATTTGCGTTGGACTCGATTACCTTGTCATACGCCGCCACGGCTTCGCCAAGAGAGTTCTTGTCGTTGCGGCGAATACCCTGCAGTCGATGGGCATGCCCCAGGTTGAAGTACGAGTACTCGGCCAGCCAGAGGTTGCCGCCTGCCGAACCGGCGACCGCCTGGAACTCCGCGACGGCCGAGCGGTAGTCTCCTGAGCGGAGATAACGCTCCCCGTTCTCGTAGCTCTCGGGTAGATCGTCACGCAGAATGGCCTTGATTCGGGTACTGGGCTTGACCGAGGCGGCTGACCCACTGCGGGTGGTGTACCTCACCTCGCCCAGGGTCTCACGAGTGATCTTCGCACCAGAGATCCGAGTGCCGTCTTTGAGCACGATCTCGTCTGCCTGCGAAGACCAAACCAAAGTCAGCAGCAACAGTCCGGCAAGGAATGATGTACGTCTCATCTATCTCCCCAGAGCCTCCTTGATTTCCTCATAAAGCTTGTGGAACCGCTCCTTGTTCTCGGGCCCCGAGAAGTCGGGGTACAGCGTGTTCACGTTCTTCCAGAGCTTCTCTGCATGCCGCTTCCGCTGACTTGCCCGCTTCTGAATAGCTGCTTGGTCGGGACCATCCGTCCGGTCCGCCCGCTCTTGATCGAGCAGGCCCTCGAGCAAGAAGCTCTTTATCACATAGAACTTCGCGTCCCACCAGCCCGGACTCAGCTTGCTGGTCTTGCGACCAACGGTCCGGTAATAATAACGGCTACGGTCGAAGGCGAACGCTCCCCCAGCCGCCTTGACCTCGAAGTCGGCCTTCAGCCCCTCCAACATCGTGATCAGGTTGTCGTAGTATTCGTCGACGATGTTCTTGAAGATCGCCTTCTGCTTGGCCAGCGTACCTTTCAGGATCTTGCGCTGCAACTTATCGAAGTCCTTGTCCGACATCTCGTATAGCGGCTTGTTCTCGCTCAATCGTTTGTTGGCCTCGAAAATCACAGAGGCCCGCTGAATCATGTACAGCCGCAATCTGTCGTCCTTGACATGTCGCATCAAGGAGAGATCCTCCTTGCGAGCCCCCAGGATCAGCAGGTGGAGCTTGGACCTGGAGCCCGACGCCTTGGCGCCGACCTCGAAATAGGCTCGGCCTAGCCCACGCAGGGCGAAACCCGACTTCGGGTTGGCGGCATACTCCTGGCGCAAGACACCAACCGCCTCGGCAAACCGGCCGGTCAACAGGTAACACTTCGCCACGTGAGCCGCCAGCTTGTCTTTAGCCGCCCTAGCCGGAAACGCAGTCAACAGGCGGGCAAACAGGTTGGCTGACTGACTGAGATACTTGGTGTTGTCCTCCCCAGCAAGTATCAGGATCTTGATCGCAACGTACTTGAGCAGATCGTAACTGATACCGGGAGACCGCAGAGCCCAGGGATAAAGGTAGCGCACCGTCTTCTCGGTGTACTTGACCTGCTCCGGCTCACCCTTCTTGTACTTCTTCGAGATGTTGTCGTAGCTGAAGCCGATCTGCTGCTGACCATACTGCACGTAACGCACCCCGGGTGTTAGCGCAATCAGCAAGTTCAGTTCATCGTCTGCCTTCTGCAGTTGTTCGAGTTGGTCCTTCTGTCTGCCACTCTCGGCGCTGGCCTTCTTCGCCCGCAACACGTAAGTCTTCAGCCGCAACCAAAGTGCCGCCGCGACCAGCTGCTCCCCCCCGCTCTGCAGATACTTCTTTTCGAAACCCTTCAGCGTGAACAGCACCTCGTCCTGTTTACCCAGCTTGTCCGAAAGCGACGCGCGATAATAGACCACCTTGGCCAACAGTTCTTGGCGCTTCGCCGTGGCCTCGGCGCTGCCGGCCTTGTTCTCCTTGATGTACTTCATGTAGGCGTCGAACCCTGCGATCGCCTTACTGGCTGCCTGCTGCACCTCTGAACTAATCGTCTTCGACTTGCCCAGCTTGGCCTTGGCCACCTTGTACCAGCAGATACCGATCCGTGAGATCGCCTCTTCGTAGAACTCGGTGCTCCGATCGATCTTGGCGAACGCCTCCGCCGCCTCCGCATACTTTTTGTCTTCTTCCAGATCACGAGCCTCCGACAGCTTGATGCCGGGGTAGTAGACCGAGTCCTGAAAGTTGGTGGTGAAGAACTTACGGGTGGCCTTGGCCATCTGGTCGTCACTCGGTGACTTGGAGGCGTAATAGCGGCGTTTGATCGTCGTGAAGGCGTAGTACGCGTTCTGGGCCGCCTTGGGCTTGTCCCCTCGCTCAAGCGCCAGCTGGCTAGCCCGCTTCAGACAGTGGTAAGACTCATAGCCCAGCCCCAGGCTGCGATACGCAAACGCCATCCTCTCCCAGGAGAGGGTCTCGTAGTTCTTTCGCGCAAAAGACAGA
>CAZANL010000625.1:0-3385 GCA_964486115.1 uncultured Planctomycetota bacterium | reverse complement strand
GGACCGCCCGGGGCTTCCTGAAACGAGGCCGGCTGCGCCAAGCACGGGGCGAACTGGACAAGGCCATCAGCGACTACGACCAGGCCGTCAAGCTCGACCCGAACTACGCCAGGGCCTACAGCAGCCGGGCAAATATGCGCCAGGCTGCGGGCGATCTGTCCGGCGCAATCAAGGACTACGACCGAGCCATCAAGCTCGACCCCAAATACGTCAACGCCTACAACAACCTAGGAAACGCGCAAATGGCCGCGGGCGATCTGCGGCGGGCCATCAAAAACTTCAGCCATGCGCTCCAGCTCGACCCGAAGTACATCCGGGCCTACAACAACCGCGGAAACGCCCGGAAGGGCCTGGGTGATCTGTCTGGGGCAATCCAGGACTATGACCAGGCAATCAAGCTGGATCCGCAATACCCCATGCCCTACAACAACCGGGGGAATGCGAGGAGACAACTCGGCGATCTTTCCGGCGCTATCAGCGACTACGACCGAGCCCTCAGGCTCGACCCCAAATACGTCAAGGCCTACAACAACCGTGCAATTGCACGCCAGGGTGCGGGCGACGCACAAGGCGCGATCGCGGACTTCAGCCAGGCGATCCGCCTCAACCCGACGTACGTCCGGGCCTACAACAACCGCGGAGGCGCACGCAAGTCCTTCGGCGATCTTCACGGCGCCCTCAAAGACTATGACCAGGCCATCAAGCTCGACCCCAAATACGTCAAGGCCTACTACAACCGCGCAAATACGCGAAGAATCGGCGGCGACCTGCAGGGCGCCATCAAAGACTACGATCAGGCCATCAAGCTCAACCCGAAATGGTGGCCGGCCTGGCTAGAGAAAGGGGTCCTGCTCTGCCGAAAAAATCGACGCAGCGAGGGACTTCGCGCGTTACGGCAGGCGCACCAGCTGGCGCCAAAACGCTCAAGGCCAAGAATCGTCGCCCAGATCAAGCGCTGGCAAGCCAAGCGTTGATCACATGACCGGTCGGGAACAGCTGGCTCTCGCCAACCCACCCGACGCGGAATACATGCACGGACTGCCACGATCCGGTTTGCTATAGTAGCGCAATGGAGTTGACCGACCAACTGCTGGCCAGTCGGCTGCTTGCGGGGAGCCTGGTCGATCCCGACGAGCTGACCGCCTGCCAGCAGATCCAGCACGAAGCCGAACAGACCGGGCAGCATCAACCACTCGCGCAGATACTCTTGCGTCGCCGAATACTCCCCGCCTGGCAGCTGGGTCAGCTGTTGCTCGAGCTGCAGACCCAGGACGAGGGCACCCTCTGTCAAGAGAGCCACTCCAAAACCCCAGCAACGGACTCCTCGAGAAAATCACCGGGGGTGCTCGGACGTTATCCGGTGACCGGCCTGCTGGGAAGCGGCGGGATGGGCCAGGTGCTGGACGTGCACGACCAGCAGGTGGGACGCCAAATTGCGGCCAAGGTCATTCGCGGTTCCGCCTCCCCCCGCACAAGGGCGTGATTCAAATATGGTAGAACTCAGCCCATGCCACATTCCCGTCGGGCAACTCGGACTGCCATCGAACTGCTGCTGATTCACGTCGTGCTCAGTGCCTGTGTCGTCGCTGTGGTGCACTTTGCGGTGTCTCTGGCACGCACGCACTCGTACGAGACTGGGTTGCGGGTCATTCTATTTGTCAGTGTGCCCAGTTTCTTCGCGTTTCCTTTCCTCATGTGCAAGGCGTTTCAACGGCTGTTCGGCGAGTGGGGAAATGTGCGAGGCGATCGGAGCGCGCTGTCGGTTCCAACGTTCGGTTATCTCTGTGTTCTAGGCTTCCTGCTCATTCCGATCAACATCAATGGATTCATGCTGTGGTGGAAGCACGAACGGCTTGCTGGGCTTCAGACCTATGAATTCACAAACCTCGAAGAACTGGTCGCCGATGTGGATGCCAATGGAATCGACGCCTATCGAGACTCCATGATTCACCTTCCGATCGCGGTCAGGCTCGATGAACCGATGGGCGTTTCAGGGCGTACTGCGCCGAAGTTGGCTCAGGGCTCACGGATCATCGTGCATCCTCTTGTGCTCGCCGATCAGGCAGAAAAAGGTCTCGGCCTCACGAATTCAATCCATGTGTGGTGGGGCATTGTGGGTCCATCGACGACTCCTCCAGAGTCCGGTGAGTGGTTTCAGACGGTGGCCGGAGATTCGGAAGTCATTGCGTTGGAAGCCGTGCAGGCCGCCGTCGAATCAGATCGCGTGCCCGAACCAACGATCGTATTGCAACTGACTCGTTCGCCCGAGGAAGCCCTCGCCAGGAGCGAATCTGGCCTGCAGCTGGCGTATCTGCTCAGCCAGCTAGTCCCTCTTTGTTGTTGGATTTTCTGGCGTGCGATCAATTGACATCGCATGCCCGTGGCCTGCCCGCGAAACATCTACCGCATGTAGGCACTGACTTGCCAGACACGGGTTCTGTAGAAGTTCCGGCGGATTCGAGGGCGGGGACGTGGCTCGGATTCTGGGCGCGCGCCGCCCCACCCTTGATCGTGAGCTAGCAGAGCGGGTGCTGGACGACGCAGGCCAGTGCGCCCCGGGCGCCGCGGATCGGTCGCACGCTGCTAACGTGCAGAACCGGGTACAACTCCCGTCAGCCATGGGTCGTTAAAAGCAACAAGCGCCGCAAGCCTTTCGGCTCACGGCGCCTGTCCTTGGTACCCCCAAGGGGACTCGAACCCCTGTCCCTGGACTGAGAATCCAGTATCCTGGGCCACTAGACGATGGGGGCGTCTTACCCACTACTGCCCCGCGAGGACTTGAACCTCGACTACCTGATCCAGAGTCAGGTGTCCTGCCGATTAGACGACGGGGCAAACAGCGAGGATTCTAGGGAGGCACCGGGGGGCTGTCAAGTCCCTGTGCAGAACTTGGCGTGGACCCCCGGAGCACCTATAATCCGGCCTTCCACCAGCTACAACCCGACCGGAGAGAAACTGTTCAGATGAGCCAGACGGAAGCGGAACTGCTCTACGAGGGCAGCCAGGCGGGCGCCAACATCTACTACGCCAGCGGATTCATGGCGCCCGACGCCTTCGCCATGGTCCAGCACGAGGGGCGCAAGATCGGCATCCTGTCCGATCTGGAGATCGGCCGCGCCGGCAAGGAGGGCCGCCTGGACGAGCTGGTCTCGATGCGGCAGATCCAGGACGCGCTGAAGGCCAACGGCACCAGCGAGCCGCGGGTCCACAACGTGCTGGCCCAGTTCTTCGCCGAGCGGGAGATCACCCGGCTGACCGTGCCGGAGTCCTTCCCCTTCGGCCTGGCCGAGAAGCTGCGCGAGCACGGACTGACCGTGGGCAGCCGATCCGAGCCGTTCTACCCCCAACGCGAGCTGAAGAACACCCAGGAGGTGGCCTACATCCG
>CAZANL010000624.1:2254-3398 GCA_964486115.1 uncultured Planctomycetota bacterium | reverse complement strand
AGCGGCAAGCTGCTCGGCACACTCGGCCTGTGCGCGGCATTCCTCTACCTGACCCCGCTGTTTGCCGGATTCCTGCTCGCGCGCGACCTGCCTCAGCGAATGGCGGCCGCTTTCGGCAACAACCTGTCGCCGCGCTCGATGCCCGATGCGCCGGCGCGTCAGGGGCCGCTGGTCTTCGGCGACCTGCTGCGGGTGAGCTCCCCTGGCGTCAAGATGCAGACGGTGACTTACAGCAAGGCCGAGGGTCAGACGCTGACTCTGGACCTGTACCTCCGCGAAGACGCACCCGAGCCCCGGCCCATCGTGATCATGATTCACGGCGGCGCCTGGAGCAGCGGCGATAGCAGTCAGCTGCCGGCGCTGAATCGCTATCTGGCCGCCCGTGGCTATGCCGTCGCGGCGATCAACTATCGACTCGCACCGGCCCATCCGTTTCCGGCGGCCCTGGACGACGTGCTGGCCAGCATCGAGTGGCTCAAGCAAGAGCACCAATCACTGGGTCTGGACAGCACCAAGATCGTGCTGGCCGGCCGCTCCGCCGGCGGACACCTGGCACTGCTGGCGGGTTACACGGCGGCCGACCCCGCAATCCGGGGCGTGGTGGCCTATTACGCCCCCAACGACATGACCTGGAGCTGGAACAACCCGACCAACCCGCGGGTGCTGGATAGCCACAAGATGCTGTCGGATTTCCTCGGCGGGACACCTAGAGAGGCGTCGCGCAAATTCCTCGCCGCCTCTCCGCTGTCATTCGTCGACGCCAACGACCCGCCGACCCTGCTGCTACACGGCATGCGAGACGAGCTGGTCTTCGCCGCGCAGAGCACACGCCTGGCCGAGAGCCTACGAGGCCTCGGCGTGCGACATCTCGAGATTCGCTTTCCCTGGGCGACCCATGGACTCGACGCCAACCTGTCCGGCCCGGGTGGCCAGCTCTCGACCTATGCCGTCGAGCGCTTCCTCGCCTACGTGACTCGATGAGAGACACTTTTTCCCGCGTCCTGCATTTCGCTGGCCGCGTCTTGAGGAACTTCTTCAAGCGCAACAAGGGTCTGCTGATCTCGGGAGGAGTGGCATACAATACGCTGCTGTCGATCATCCCGTTCTGCGCCGTGCTACTGGTCTGCTTGACCTTCTTCATCGA
>CAZANL010000624.1:0-2244 GCA_964486115.1 uncultured Planctomycetota bacterium | reverse complement strand
GGGCGTTTCGGAGCTGTCCGTCGAAATCCAGAAATTCTGGAGCAACCGACATCTGTTCGGCGTCGCCGGGGTGGCCGTTCTGTTGTTCCTCTGCTCGCTGGCCTTTCGCATGCTGGAAGACGCCATGGCGCTGATCTTCTCGCGCAGAGGCGCCACGCAGAAGCGACGATTCTGGGTTTCGGCAATCATCCCGTTCGGCTACATGCTGGTCGTCGGCCTCGGGCTACTGCTGGTGACCGGGCTCTCTACCGCGCTGACCAAGTTCGAGATCGTCGGCGGCGGCTTGAAGGGCGTCGCCCTTTACTGCTGCGGATTGGTCGGCCAGCTATTGATGTTCACCTCGATCTACCTGGTCATGCCGGTGCACGATGTCAAATTCCGACGCGCGCTGGCCGGCGGACTGGTGGCTACCGTACTCTGGGAGGTCACCCGCCGCATCCTGACCTACTGGTTTACCAATCTCTCCCTGGTCAAGTCGATCTACGGCACACTGGCTACCGGCGTCATCGCCCTGCTCACGCTCGAAGTCGCCACGGTGATCATCCTCCTCGGCGCCCAGGTGATCGCAGAGCTGGAATGCAGTTCCGACGCCGGCCTCCCCTGGTACCAGGTAGCCCCCAAATAGACAGCCCGGGGAGCAAACATCTACACGGCTAACACTGACTACCGAGCCGGCAGCCGCGAACCACGCATGAGCGCCTGTGCGCTCCAGACCCGGTCAAGATGAGGGCGGGCGAGGAGATCCCAGCGCGATTGCGGACTCGAATCCGTGACGAATGCTTGAAGCGGACAACGCGAATTGGCACATTCTAACCATGCCAGCTACCTTTGGCTTTCACCTCACGTCCCGCCGCCAGCAAGATACCCGGAAGTTCGTCTTCACTCTGGCTGACAGCACCCCGTTCGTGATCGGGCGTAGCCTGACGTCAGACTTCCCGATCGACGACCCCAGTATCAGCCGCCAGCACTGCCAGCTCTACCTCGAGCAAAACGAACTGTTCGTCGAGGACCTGAGCAAGAACGGCACATTCATCAACAGCGCCCCGCTCCGCGGGAGGACCCAGCTCAGTGAAAGCGACGTGCTGCGCATGGGCGAATGCGAGCTCAAGGTTCAGCAGCAACTTTCCGAGATGATCAAGGACAAGGAGCTGGTCGGCAGGGAATTCCACGGCTACGAGGTCCAGTCTGTCGTGGGGGCGGGCAACACCGGGGTGCTCTACCGGGGGATCCAGAAGTCGATCAACCGGACCGTCGCGATCAAGACGCTGTCCCACCGGCACCTCGCCAACCCCTCGGCGATCGAACATTTCCTCAAGGTGCCCAGGCTGGCCGGCCTGCTGGCCCACCCGAACATCGTCCAGGTCTTCGACAGCGGGCAACTCGAACAGTACGGGCTGTACTACATCGTGATGGAGTTCGTCGAAGGAGAAACCCTGGCCCAGAAGCTGGCCCGCCAGTCGGTCATGCCGTTCAAGCAGGCCGCCCACTACATGATCCAGATTGGCAGCGCCCTGCAGTTCGGTCACCGCAAGCGCATCATTCACCGTGACGTCAACCCGGTCAACATCATGATCACCGAGAGCGGCATGGCCAAACTGGCCGGCCTGGGTCTGGCCAAGTCGTTGGACGGGGAGATCAGCCAGGTGACGATGGGCAGGGGGGAGATGGATCTGCTGGACTACATTGCTCCCGAACAGGTGGTGGACCTCACCGCTGTCGACCACCGGACGGACATCTTTGGGCTGGGTTCGGTTTTCTACCGCCTGGTCACCGGCAAGCCACCGCTCGAGTTCGAGGGGCGGGACAACTACCTGGCCCACCTCGAGAGCAACGATGCGCCGCCCCCGGCTCACGAGGTCAACGCCGACGTACCCAAGGAAGTGAGCAATCTGATCCAGCGTGCACTGCGCTACGCTCCCGAAAAACGGTTCCAGTCGATGGAGCAGATGGTCGATGCCCTCCAGCTGCTAATCCGTCCCAGGGTGATCGACACATTGCGAATGAGACGGGCGCGCCAGAACATCCTCGCCATGCTACCCGACCCACCCGACGTGGCCGGCTACCGCTTCGGAGTCCTGTTCAATCCCTGCGAAGAACTCGGCGGCGACTTCTATGACTTCTTTCAGGTCGGCAACGCCAACCACCTCGGCCTGCTGGTCGGCGACGTGTCGGGCCACGGCATCGAAGCCGCTGTCATCGTCGGCATGGCCAAGACCATGTCCCGATTGTTCGCCAGGCAGTACG
>CAZANL010000623.1:0-3402 GCA_964486115.1 uncultured Planctomycetota bacterium | reverse complement strand
TCTGGCCACCAATTCTAACCGAACAGGTGGACTAGGTTTTGGGGGGCAGGCCAATCTGCGTCAGCAGAGACCGCTCTTCGGAAGGCGAGAGCGAGTCGCCCTGGCCTCCGATCGACAGCAGCGCCTCGAAGACCGCCGCTGGTAGCCCCAGACGCTGCCGCAGCTCGTCGCCCGAACCTGCCAGGCGGCCCTGCGCCAGCTCGTCGCGCAACTGCGCGGCCTGGTCGGTGCCAAGCATGCCGAGCTGCCCGGCCAGCCCGGAGCAGTTCGTGCGGGTCGTGCCCCATGTGTTACCTTCCGGCCTGCATCGTGATCGAACGCGCCGACCGCCGGGCCGGGCCACTCGAATCGCTCGTTGGATTATGACCGATTCGCCGGGCGGGCTCCAGGGTGCGGGCGAGCTCGGTGGGGGCCGCTAAGAGCTCGGAATTCGAACCACGCCCCCATCCCCCGCCGTAAGGCAGAGGACGTGGCTATCCTTTGAGTGGCCGGGACGGGCGGCGATCTGTCCTGCGAAACTGCCGCTGACTTCGGGGGTAAGGTGGTCATCGTCTGGGAGTCGATCGAAAACCACGACGAGGTGGTTCACGTTCTCCTTGTCCACGGCCGCGTCGAAGCAATGACTCCGGAATCGCTGGAGTCGCATCTTGCCGGGACGGAAACGAAGCTCGGACTGAAGCGCTGAATCCGGTCGTGGGTGACGCGCAACGACTTCAGCCATCAAGAGGAATTGACAGCCGATGGACTGGGTGACACTCACTCGGGATCAGGTCGACCGCGACGAGCTACCGCGAATCTGCATCGTCTGTGGCGAACCGGCGACGAAATCCGTCAACAAGACGTTCTCCTACAGGCCGCCGTGGGTGGAGTACCTCTACTTCGCGGGCATCTTTCCTGGACTGATCGCCGAGCACATGTACTCCCAGGAAATGCGGGTGTCGTGCCCCGTTTGCCAGCAACACGGCAACCACTGGAGCAGGCTCGCCTGGGTTGCGAGTGTCGGCTGGTTGCTGGCAGTGCCCTTCGCGCTCGTTGTCCTTGCGGCCTGCAAGGTGAGCGATCTCGACGATGACTGGCGAACGCTTGTTTTTGTCGCCGCGGGTGCGGGCCTGGGGCTGGCCATATGGCTCGCGATCGTGATTCGTTTCGCAGTGACCACGATCAAGGTCTCGAAAATCTCGAGTTCCGGAGACGAGATCACCTTGCATCGTGTGTCCGATGCGTTTGCCAAGTCGGCAGGGGTGACCAAAGAGCCGCCAGGGGCATCCGAGAGGGATGGCTGTGCAGAGGATGATCCGGACCCGCCCGTCCGGAGCGTGAAGGAGATGCGTAACGAGAAGGTGAATCTCTCCCAGAAACTCGAGCAGTTCGACGAGCGCTGGGGCCCCCGGATCGTCGGCGAACTCAACGGCCAGCAGGTCAAGCTCGCGAAGCTCGAAGGCGAGTTCGTCTGGCATCACCACGAAGAAGAGGATGAACTCTTCATGGTCCTCCGCGGACGTCTCCAGATCCACCTCCGCGAGCGCACCATCGAACTCGACGAAGGCGAGTTCTTCATCGTGCCCCGGGGGGTCGAGCACAAACCGGTGGCCGCAGAGGAGGTCCACGTGCTTATTCTCGAACCGTCCTCGACGCTCAACACCGGCAACGTGCGCAACGAGCGTACGGTCGACGACCCGGAGCGCTTGTAGTACCTGCGGCCATCACACTGCCGGGTCACCAACCTGCCAGATGGTGCACTGCCAGGTTCATCACATCTACTCCTGGCCGCTCGTCGTGTTGGTTTGCAGCCGTTTCAACGTGGTCGTGAATTCGCCTTCGAACTCAGCAATCGGTGGCGGTGGTTGCCCGGGTAGAGGCGTGGTTCGGATTCAGAGCCCTGAGCAGGCCCGTGGTCGCGCGCCCGCGACGCTGGGGGCCCGTCCGGCGAATCTGTCATAATCCAATGAGCGATCAGGGCCAGGTGATGAACGAGTCGAGTTGTTCTCTCGAGGCTCGGTCAGGTCGGGGACAAGAGTAGGGTGAGAATGTTTCGCGCAGCCACACCGGGTATCGAAGGATGATTCGTCAGCAGGCGGCTGATTCTATATGACCCGAATCGGGGACCCGCCGACCACCGAAGCTCGGCTCCTCGGCCCGCGACACCCCCAGCGAAGCTGGGGGTGTCGGTACCTCGCCCCTGCTGGTTCTGATCAACCCGAAGCAGGCAGCCCTTCGGGCACGGATGGCCGGCAGAAGCGACCGCATTCGGTCCCGGGGCACTCCGGCATGTGGCGGTGGGATCCGAGCGCGGGACTAGATTTTACAGAAAGCGACTGACGCTCTCGGCCGGGTGCGTACTGCCAGGTAAGACAGCTGAGGGCGCACAGTCGAGCGGCTCGAGAAACACCCGCTCCCCGAACGACCTCAGCACCCGTGCACCCTCTCAAATGCTAAAGGAGCGTAGATTATGGACACCCGAAAATCAACATGCGCGTCCAGGCTGAGTCCCGCCGACCTTCGTGACATCTCGGGAGGTGGCGCGATCCTACGTTTTCGCCGCTCCGACGAACCAGTCGGCGGCGCGGCACCGATAGAAATACTCCTGTTCGAGATGAAGATCGCGACGATCCACCTCAACACCTAGCGGGGCGCGACGAGGCCCTCGAGACGAAAATCGATTCCTGCTCAAGAACTTCGGAGACAATGCGATGCACAACACCAATCGTTCGGACAACTCGCTCACGCTGAAGCGGCAGACCGTTCGGCACCTCACCCCCGACCAGATGGGGGCGGTCGAAGGAGGCGCCACAACATTAGTTTGGGCCGCGGCCAGGTGGTCCTCACTAAAGTGCGGGAAGGTGGCCGTGAAGGGCGCCGTCGTGGTGGGAGCCGCGATCTACACCATCTTCGATGACTAGAGGTCTCCGGAGTCGCTCGCATCCATACCAGCAGAACAAGAAACCAAATGATGGAGTCTCTGATGAATACGAACCCGATGATCAAACTCAACCACTCCGAGATCTGTGGCATCCAGGGAGGCGCCAAGGCGGACGAGCCGAGGTTCACCGATGAAGAGGTGCTTGCCATCGCCGCCGCAGCCGTTGCTGGCGGGGGGGTCGGTGGATTGGCCGTGACCGTGATCGCCTATTTCTGGTAGACGAGTGCGTGTTTCGATCAAGGGCAACAGTCCCTGACGAGTCATCTCTGCATTGCCGACTGCCCCGAGGGCGGCGGGACGATTGACCTGCCCCCGAAACATGTACCAGACGCTAAGTGGTACTCCTCACAAGTTGCACACCGTTCATCCATTCCGGCAGGATCGCTTCAGGCGCCGGAGGTCTGTAGCCTAGCGAGCTGTGAGGCCGCCCGGCGGCGGGTTTGCCAGTCGCAAGCTCTACTCGGACGACGAAGAAGTACTGT
>CAZANL010000622.1:0-3403 GCA_964486115.1 uncultured Planctomycetota bacterium | reverse complement strand
GCTCACCGCGACGCTCAAGCTGCGCAGAAATCAAATCGTCGCCCGCTTCGGCGACCGGCTGGAGAGGCTGTACGAATGAGCGCCCCCACCAAGAGTCAGGGCTGGCGGGGGCGCTTGCGCGGCGTTGCCTCGCTCGCGGCGCGGCCACGGCCGGTGGTTGGGGTCGATGTGAGCGCGACGCCCGCCGAGGTCGTCCATCGGGAGAACAAGTGGCGCCTGTTGCGCTACCACCCGCGCCCGGAAGGCCTCGCGCACCGGGTGCCTGTGCTCTTGATCCCCTCGCTCATCAATCGCCATTACGTGCTCGACCTGATGCCGAGCAAGAGCTTCATCGGTGGCCTGGTCGCTCGCGGCCACGATGTCTTCTGCATCGACTGGGGCACCCCGAGCGCCGAGGATCGCTACCTGAGCTTCGACGACATCGTCGACGGCTACATCGGCCGCGCGATCCGCCGGACGTCCAGGGCCGCGGGTGTCCCACGTCCCCACGTCCTCGGCTATTGTATGGGCGGCACGCTGGTCGCCATCCACGCCGCGGCCCATCCGGACGCGCTCGCCAGCTTCACCGCGATGGCGGCCCCCGTCGCCTTCACCGATGAGGGCCTGTTGCGCACCTGGACCAACGTGCCGGGCTTCGACCTCGGGATGCTGGTGGGAGGGTTCGGCAACATCCCGGCGCCGCTCATGCAGAGCGCCTTCCAGTTGCTTCGCCCGACGCTGCCCCTGGCCAAGGCGGTCAACCTCTGGGACCGCGCCTGGAATGACCGCTACCTCGACGGCTTCCTGGCGCTGGAGACCTGGTCCAAGGACAACGTCTCGCTCCCGGGCGCCTTCTACCGGACCTACATCGAGGCGCTGTACCGCCAGGACCGCCTGGCCCAGGGCGATATGCTGTTGTCGGGCCGGCCGGCACGCCTGGACGCCCTGCGCTGCCCGCTGCATCTGGTCAGCTTCACCCACGATCATATCGCGCCGCCGGAGAGCTGCGAGCCCTTGCTCACCCTGGCGGGATCCAGCGACACCCTCCTCACGCGGGTCGACGGTAGCCACGTCGGCGGCGTCACCTCCCGGGTCGCCTCCCGCGCCCTGTGGCCCACCCTCTCCGAGTTCTGGGCGCGTCGCGACACCGCCGCCCCCTGACGACACCCAAGGTTCACCATGCAAGCCACCGACACCCCTGCCGTTGTCTCTCCCCGCTTCGCCGAGCCCACCCCGCTGGGTCTGATCGGCCTCGCCATCGGCTGCGCTGCGCTCTTGCCCATCGCCTTCGGCATCAGCACCACGCCCGAGGCCTTTGGCACCGCGGCGGTCTTCTGCCTGCTCTTTGGCTGTGGCTGCCAGATGCTGGCCGGCCTGATGTGCTTTGCGAACCACAACGTCTACGGCGGCACGCTCTTCACGGCCTTCGCCTTCAACTGGGCGCTGAACTGGTGGGTCCTCGACGGCCTCGCCAACGGCCAGGTCCCGGACGGATCCATCCTCGTGGCCACCGAGGCGCTCTCGCTCGTCGTCTTCCTGGTGCTGACCTACGGCTTCGGCTTCTTCAGCAAGCTCCTCTTCCTCCTCCTGCTCGACATCGACGTGCTCTACATCGCCAAGCTGGCCAAGGCGGGCACGGGCCTGGCGCTGTTCGATACCGTCGTCGCTATCTGCACGGTGGTGCTGGCCGTCCTGGCGCTGTGGATCGCCTTCGCGATGATGATCAACCCGGTGGCTGGGCGTCCGGTCTTCGCCATGCCGGGGCCGCTCTTCGAGCCGGCCGCGACGGCCCCGGAGATGACGCAGGGCTGACGCCTTGCCCGATCACGCGGGCCCATCCTCGGAGCACCTCCTGTTGGGTGACCGCGACGCGTTCTCTCGGCTCACCCGGGCGTCGTGTCGCTGTGCACCACGCCGTGCTTCTAGCCGGCGCGACGAAGGCGTCGACGCCCGGCCCAGAGCAAACCATCAAGACGAGCAAGCCCCCCGCGCCCGGATCGTCACTTGCCAGGGCTCCCAGCCTCCCTCGGCCCGGAGACGGGTCGAGATGCCGGCGAGCAGGGCCTCGGAGTCGTGGGTGCCCCGCCCGCCGACCCGCAGAGCGAAGGCGCCGACCAGGCGATCTCCCGGCTTGGCCATCGACGGGTGGTGGAGGGTCACGCAGAGCCGCGCTTGGGCGCAGCTCTCGGCGCCGACGGTTCGCTCCCAGGGATGGCAGACCCGGAGTCAGCTGCCCGGTTGCTGGTGCAGCACATGCTGGCGATCGCTGGAGACCGGCCCGGGCTCCATGTCTTCGTCACTCATGACACTCTGGTCACAGCGATAGCAGCACGACTGCTGGGGGTGCCTCTCGGGACGAGCGCTTGGCCCTGGTCCCTCGAGGGGGCGTTCTCCTGGCGAGAGCCGGGGGGATTTTCGACCGCCTGTCGCGACAACCGTGCACTCACCCCGTCACCCGCGACATGACCATGCGTCCGACACACGTTCGTTGGAGTCAGGTTCGGGCCAATCTCGGGCCACAGGGACTGCAATTCGGGCAAGAACCGGAGGGTTGACGGCTCTGGGCAAGCTCGTAAGATCTCAATCTGCAAGGACAACCACGTTGAGCAGGGATCCCGTCAGTGGCTCATAACCCGACCGTCGTCAGTTCAAATCTGGCCCCCGCTACCAACGAAAACGCGCACTTGGCCCTCGGGCCGGGTGCGCGTTTTTCGTTTGTGGCCAGAGTTGTGGCCACTCGGGACGTCGAGAGGCTCCTGCAGACTTTCGTGAAATTGCTGCAGGAGACACCCGGCCAGGCCTTCAGGAGACTGAAGTCATGGCCCGACCCACGCGACACCGAGGCAAGTGGCGGATCCGCTGGACCGACGAGACCGGCCGCCGTCGATCAGCGGTCTACGCAACCCACCGCCAGGCAGCCTGCGAGCTGAACCCTCGCGAGGCGAGGCGAGAAAGATGCCCCCGACCGCGAAGAATACTTCCAACCCTGGGGCATGAAGCAGCCTGGAATCATTGAGCCGAACTTCGGACCCTGCAAAGGGTCGGTTCTAGCTTGGCGCCCGGCCTTGTCAGCGACAACACGGGGGCTTGCAACGCCCCTGGGGCCGGAACATCGTGCAGATGTCTTGCCACTGGGTCTCGCGGGTGGCGCTGTCGGCGTGACTTCAACGTGTCACCATCATCCTGAGCCGGGGCTGCCTCAGTCCGGCAGCACCGGGTCGCTCTGCAATGGCCCGAAGGGGGGCGGGGTGTATGATCCGCGCACGAGGCCATCGAGGAAGAGTTCGCGCGCACCGAGTTCCTTTTCGTAGAAGTCGGAGAAGAGGCGCTCAGCGGTGGTGTGGACAAACTCAGCGTCAGCGGTGTGACACGCTGCACAGCCGACGACCTCCAGGTTCTGCCGCAGGTTCGGGTATTGAGCCCG
>CAZANL010000621.1:0-3411 GCA_964486115.1 uncultured Planctomycetota bacterium | reverse complement strand
GTATCGGCATGTGGGACTTCTGTCCGCCGTAGACCCGTCGTCCACGGGTGTGCTTGGCCTGCTGGACTGGAATTCTACGCTGCCCCTCATGAACCAGCGTGATGCCCAGCACGATGAAGACGAACAGGACCCCGAAGGCGACCAGCTGCGCGGTCATCGGATCTCCATCAAGCGGATTGACCATTCCGCCAATGATCTGCGGAGCGCGAGCCACGATACCGGCCATGATCAGCAGCGAGATACCATTACTGACGCCGTACTCGGTGATCAGCTCCCCGACCCACATCAGGAAGATGCCGCCAACCGTGAAGGAAACCAGTGCGGACAGATAAAACAGCATCCCGGCGTCCTGCGCGATCAGAAAGATCTGCTCGCTGTTCGGACCCTGGATTGGCTGACGCAGCAGTCCAATGATGAAAAACGACTGGACAATGCAGAGCGGGATGGTGGACAGTCTCGTCCACTGATTGATTTTCTGCTGCCCGGAAGGTCCCTCCTTAGAGATCTCTTCCAGATAGGGAATCACCTTGACCAGCAGGCTGAAGATGATCGATGCCGAGATGTAGGGCATGATCCCGAGCGAAAAAATCGACAGGGAGTCCAGCCCGCCCCCAGAGATCGTCGAGAGGAAAACCAGGATACCCTGATACGACCCCTCACCTTCCTGGAAATTTTTCAGCTTGCTCAGATCGATTCCCGGGATCGGGATGTGGAACCCGATACGATAGATGATCAGCAGGCCGAAGGTCGCCAGCAGCTTGCGGCGCAACTCAGGTATGCTGAAGATGTTACGAAAGTGACCGGAGAGCATTTATCCGTTCTCGGGCTGCTGTGTTTCGCCACCCTTGGCTTCGATCTTCTCTCGAGCGGACTTGCTGAACTTGTCCGCCACGACGATGAGCTTCTTTTCCAGATCGCCCGTACCGAGAATCTTGATTAGTTCATCCTGACCGTTGATCAGGCCCTGTGCTTCCAAGGCGGCCCGATCGACGGTCTGTCCGTCCTCGAACCGATTGAGCTGGTGCAGGTTCACCACCGCATAGACCGTCTTGTACCGGGCGTTGGTGAAGCCCTTGCGCGGCAAGCGGCGAAACAAGGGCATCTGGCCACCTTCGTAGAAGCCCAGGCCGCCCCATCCCGAACGGGACTTCGCACCCTTGTGCCCACGTCCGCTGGTCTTTCCCTTCGAAGCCGTGCCGCGTCCGATGCGTTTCTTCTTCTTGCGCGGGAGAGCAATCCGGTAGACATCATCGAGATTCACAGCTCAACTCCTCGCAAGCGCTGGACCTGCTCACGGGAGCGCAAGGCGCATAGCCCGGCGAGCGTCGCCTTGAGTAGGTTGATTGGGTTGTTCGACCCAAACGACTTGGTCAGGATGTCGTGGATCCCCACCGCTTCGATGAGCGACCGCACCGAATTGCTGGCCACCACGCCGGTACCTTCACTGGCCGGCTTCAGAAAAACCTGAGCCGAGCCAAAGCGCCCCGTGATGGCATGCGGAATAGACCCGCCTTCGACCGGGATGGTCACCATCTGCTCACGCGCCCTCTTGAAGGCCTTCTCGATAGCCGACGGCACGTCGTTGGCCTTGCCATAGCCGAGGCCAACCCGGCCCCGTTTATCGCCGACGACGACCAGCGCGTTGAAGGAGAAACGCCGGCCACCCTTGACGACAGTGGCGCAGCGATTGATCTTGACAACGGTCTCGGCCAGGTCATCGCGACGCTGGCGCATCTTGCCTTGATGTGGAGGAGGTGCCATACCTTAGAACTCCAGTCCGCCCTCGCGGGCTGCATCGGCCAAGGCCTTGACCCGGCCGTGATACTTGAACCCGCCGCGATCGAACGCGACCCTCTTGATGCCCAACTCCAGCGCCTTTTTGGCGATTGCGCCGCCGACCAGTTTGGCCGCCGAAACGTTGCCGCCGTAGGGCGCCTGAGCCTTGACCGGCTCGGCCATCGTCGAACTCGACGCCAAGGTCCTGCCGGCCTCGTCGTCGATCAACTGAGCGTATATATGCTTCAAGCTGCGGAACACGACCAGCCGCGGCTGACCAGCAGTCCCACTAAGCTTGTGGCGCAGGTGGCGGTGCCGCCGCCAGCGTCGGTGCGTCTTGAGCTGTGTGATGTTCATGCTGTACGTCCTTACTCGCCGCCGGCGAATTTCTTGCCGGGCTTGATCTTGACCTGCTCCATCTCGTAGCGGATACCCTTGCCCTTGTAGGGTTCCGGCGGCCGTACGCGACGAACCTCCGCAGCAAACTGTCCGACCTGCTGCTTGTCAGAACCCCGAATGACGATCCGCGTCTGGCTCGGCAGTTCCAATTCCAACCCTTGCGGGATCTCCATGTTCACCGGATGGCAAAACCCGATCTGCAGCACCAGCTTTCGGCCCTGAAGTTGGGCCCGATAGCCCACACCGACGATCTGCAGCGTCCGCTCGAACCCCTGAGAGCACCCGTGAACGGCATTCGCCAGCAGGCTACGGGCCAGGCCATGCATCGCCCGATGACGCCTGTTGTCGCTCGGCCGAGTGACAACAAGCACGCCGTCCTGTTGCTCGATGGTGACCTCTCGTGGCATCACCTGATCGACCTTACCCTTCGGCCCCTTGACCTTTGCCAGGCCGGGCTGCAACTGGATCTCGACCCCAGTGGGGACCGAAATCGGTGCCTTGCCAATACGTGACATATCTTTGTTACTCCTGCCTACCAGAGCCTACAGAGGAACTCGCCGCCGACTCGCTGAGTGCGGCATTGCTTGTCGGTGAGCAACCCCTTGGAGGTGCTGTAGACCGCCGTGCCCAGACCGTTGAGCACCGGCGGGATCTGATCGACCGCCTTGTAGACGCGACATCCTGGCTTACTGACGCGCTCCACACGCTGGATCACCTGCTCGCCATCCGGACCGTACTTGAGATAGACCCGCAGAACTCCCTGCACGCCGACCTCAAGCTCCTTGAAATCGTTGATATAGCCTTCCCGCTTGAGCAGCTCTGCAATACGCAGCTTGAGCTTGCTCTTCGGTATGTCGACGTGCGCCTTGTAGATGCTCAGGGCATTGCGAATGCGCGTGAGCATGTCGGCAATCGGATCGGTCATCATAGTACTTGTCCCCTACCAGCTAGACTTGCGCACACCGGGGATCTCACCCCAGGACGCGAGTTTGCGGAAACAAATCCGACAGACGCCGAACTTGCGGTAATAGGCCCGTGCACGGCCACAGAGCTGGCAGCGGTGGTAAGCCCGCGTCTTGAACTTGGGCTTACGCTTCTGTTTTTCTCTCAGGCACTTCTTTGCCATGTCGGTCTCACTCGTCCTTCTTGAAAGGCATGCCGAAGCCCATGAGCAGCGCTTCCGCTTCTTCATTCGTTCCGGCACTGGTGACGATTGTCACGTTCATGCCCTGTATC
>CAZANL010000620.1:0-3422 GCA_964486115.1 uncultured Planctomycetota bacterium | reverse complement strand
GGAGATCACCGCCGCGGTCAACCGCGGCAGCTTTGGCGGACCGGTCATCACAACAGCTGGCGAGCTGGTCGGCATGGTTCACCGCAGCGTGTCCTACAAGCGGTGGTTCGGCGTCGCCATTCCTGGCCAACCGCTCCAGGACTTCGTCCGCCGCTACCGTGCCGGCAAGACCTCCATCCAGGCACCGCCCAAGACCACGGAGTCGGGCCAGCTCAAGCCGAAACCGGCCAGCAAGATACCTGGGTTTCTAGGTGTCAAGGTCAAGGGCGTCGAGCGCCGAGGCCGCAGCAAGCGGGTCTATCGCACGGTACAAATCACCGCCGTCGCCCCGGACAGCCCGGCAGCACAAGCGGGGCTCAAGGCCGGCGACTGGGTCATGCGTGTGAACCGACTGCCGGTCCGCTCCGAACGCTCCTTCGCACTCATCATGAGCACTCTCAGGGCCGGGCAGACGATCCGTCTGGAGATCTATCGCTCGGCTGGCAATCGTCAGCCGATCAGCAAGAAGGTGACTCTCAGCACACCCCCATGGTAGGGACCAGCCAACACAGGAGACGTATGATGAAGCTCTCAAACTTGCCCTTGATCGTCGCGCTGGCACTGCTACTGGCCCTGCCAGCCACGGCGAAAGAGTCCTCGCTGACCAAGCTCGAGATGGCGCTGCGTAACGCCACGACCCAGGCCCGCAAAGCTCTGGTCGCCATCGAGGTCAGCCGGATCGAAGACGTTGGCCCGCCCCAGACTCGCAACAACCGGAACCCTATGCAGCAGATGATGCGCCAGTTCACCCGACGCGCCCGCCGCACCCACGCGGAGTACTTCAAGCGGCCAGGCGGCAAGGTGTCGGGGTTCCTGACCAGCTACTACAACGTGGCCGGAAAACTGGACGGCATCAGGGTCTATCTGCCAGGTGGCAAGGTCCTGCCAGCCAAGCTGCTCGGCATGGACAAGGCCCACGACATCGCCATGCTGCAGGTCGTCTCGAGTGAGGCCACCGAGTGGCCCCACCTGACCCCGGCCGAGACCGGTGAAGTCCAGATCGGATCCTTCGCCATCATCTCCAGCCGGAGCCCCAGCACGACGCTATCCGGAACCGAGTGGGGCATCGTCAGCGCCGTCAACCGCTATCGCGGGACCACGCTACAGATCGACGCGCGCATCAACTACGGCAACACCGGCGGCCCGGTTGTCGACCTGCGCGGGCGGCTGATCGGTATGGCTTGCCGGCTGACCCACTGGGACAGTCGGGGACAGAACTCCGGGGTGGGCTACGCCGTGTCCGGCTCCTACATCAAGAAAATGATGCCCCGATTGGCTGCGGGCGAGGTGATCTCGGCTCCGAAGCGGCCTTTCCTGGGGATCCAGGGCGAGGACGCGAGCCCTGGCGTACGGATCGTCGCCATCGTCAGCGGCACCGCGGCGCAGAAGGCCGGTCTGCGGGCCGGCGATGTGATCCTCAGCTTCAATGGACACAAGAAACTGACGATGCAACGTCTGGTGGGAATTATCCAGGGATGCCGGATCGGACAGAAGGTCAAGATCGCGGCCAAGCGAGGCGAGAAGCTCGTCGACTACGAGATCGTCCTCGGCTCCAGAAAGGAAGGGCAGTAGAATGCGCATACTCCACATCGTTTGTCTGATGGCCCTGGTGTTGTGCCTGCCGCTGACCGCCGACAAGGCCACGGACCAACCGCCGGAGAACCAGAGAGCCCTCAAAACTGCGCTGGCCATTCAGGCCCAGTTGACCAAGCTAGTAGCCAAGGTCCGACCGGCGTACGTGATGATCGGTGGTGGCTCGGGCGTGCTGATCTCGCCTGACGGTTTCATGCTGACCAACCATCATGTCGCCGGCAGTCGCAAGCAGTGGACCGTGCTCCTCCCGGACCGCCGCCGTTTCACGGCGGACATGGTCGGGACCGATCCACGCGGCGACCTCAGTCTCCTCAAGCTGCGCAAGGCCAAGAACTTGCCCTGTGTGCCGTTGGGAGACTCCGACAAGGTGCGACCTGGTCAGTGGTGCATTGCCATCGGCAACCCATGGATGGTTGGCCGGGCGGATGGTCAACCCAGCGTGTCACTCGGTATCGTCAGCGCCACACATGTCTACCGCGGCAATTACACCGACGCAATCCAGACCGATGCGCCGATCAATCCCGGCAATTCGGGAGGGCCGCTGATCACGATGGCCGGCAAGCTGATCGGGATCAACGGGCAGGTCGCAGTCCGCTTCGGCACCGATCGGATCAACTCCGGCATCGGGTTCGCCATCCCCTCCAACCAGATCAAGAACTTCCTGGCCAAGATGAAGTCCGCCAAGGGTGGCCAGGTAGACCACGGGGTGCTCGCCGGGGTCGGAATCGATTCGACCTATCGCGGCGGTACCGGCGCCCGCGTGATGCGCGTCGAGCCCAACTCCAGCGCGCACGCAGCCGGCCTGCGCAAGGGAGATCGGATCATCGAGGTCGAGGGACAGCGGATCACCGGCCGTCCACGACTGTATGGCGTCCTCGGTATCTTTCCGGCCGGGACGCAACTGAAGATGAAGATCGCTCGTGGCAAGGCGGTCCGGGCGCTCAGCATCTTGCTGACCCCGCGAAAGTCGATCGGAACCACCTCGCCGACCCGCCGCACCAACGCACCCTTCCTGGGCATCACGATATCTCAGTCTTTCCAGGGACCAGGCGTCGAGGTGGAGACTGTGCAGCCTGGGCAGGGTGCCGAGAAGGCCGGCGTCAAGGCGGGCGACATCATCACCCACTTCGCCGGCACCCAGGTCCAGAACGGTAGCCAGCTGATCAAGTTGATCGCGGCCAAGAAGATCGGTGACAAGGTCGCGATGCAGATAAGGCGCGGGCTG
The DNA here is from genome assembly GCA_964486115.1 of uncultured Planctomycetota bacterium. GTDB lineage: Bacteria > Planctomycetota > JACQVV01 > JACQVV01 > CAZANL01 > CAZANL01. The sequence goes on along the minus strand of CAZANL010000620.1, from coordinate 565 downwards.
GACAGCGTGAAGCTGACGGCGACGCTGGGTCGGCGCCCGCAGCGCTGATCTGCGCCGTCGAGTTCGCCGAGCGGATCGACGGCGCCGAGGCCGTGCAAGGACCAGTCGAATGCAAGCTATCGGTACGCGTAGCTTTTTCCTTCTGAATGGAGACTTCCTAGGTGTCTGAATCCGTGACAGCGACCACTCGAATGCCGGTGTCGCATGCGCTTGTCGCGCCGCTGTTCGGCGCGATAATCATGATAGTCGGCGCTGCGGGATGTCCGAGTGATACGTCGACTCAAACCGCCCCAGTCGAAACGGCTCAAACCGCCCCAGTCGACACGGTCACCCCTGAGCTGCAGGAGATGACAGACCAGCCATTCACCCCTCTCCCTCCCGCTGTCGACACGTTTACGGGTATGGATGTTGGCACAACGCTGAAGGAGTTGCGCGACAGGATGTACGTCATCGGCGAGACAGACGGCGACCTTGCGAAATGGGATGCTGCCATTGCTGGAGTGCATTGCTTCGCAGTTCAACGGGAATCTGAACAGCGCGTTTAGCGTTAGGGTTCCGCGCCCAA
>CAZANL010000619.1:0-3432 GCA_964486115.1 uncultured Planctomycetota bacterium | reverse complement strand
GCCCTGTTTTTGCCGAGAACAAGTCGGCGGAGGGCCTTTCGCCGCTGGCGGGTGAGCAATGGGACGCGGCGAAGGCCGCCCACCTGCTCAACCGCGCCGGGTTTGGCGCCACTCCCGAGGAGATCATCAAGCTGGCCTCTATGCCACTGGAGCAGGCGGTGGCCTACCTGCTGGACTACGAGAAGCACCCTCAGCTGGCGGCGGCCGAGCTTCCCAAGTTCGATTCCGAAGACCCCCAGACCAAAAAGCAGATTGCCCGGCAACTCCAGAAGCAGCTGAAGGTCATGAGGGAGACCCGGCGCAGGAACCTGCTGTGGACGCTCACCGAAGCTCTGGAGGGTAGGAAGGGTGGCGCGGCAGCGCCGGCGAAAAAGAGCGACCCGAAAAAGAAGGCCAAGGGAAAGCAGAGCCGAAAAAAGGGCTACGAGCGGATGACTCAGGGCATGAGCGCCGAGGAGCGGATTCGCTACCTAGCCAACCGCAAGGCGCTGAGCAAGACGCGCAGCGGCCACCAGCAAAGGAACATGCAGGTCCTGCGGGGCTGGTGGGTCGATCGGATGATCAAGACCGAGCGGCAGCTGGAGGAGAAGATGGCGCTGTTCTGGCACGGCCACTTCGCCACGGGGTACAAGACCGTGCGTAACACCCCGCACATGCTGCAGCAGAACAACCTGTTTCGCACCCACGCCACGGGGAACTTCGCCGAGCTGGTGCTGCGAATCGCCAAGGACCCGGCGATGCTGCGCTACCTCGATGGCAACAAGAACGTCAAGAGCAGCCCGAACGAGAACTTTGCCCGGGAGTTGATGGAGTTGTTCACCATCGGCATCGGCAACTACACCGAGAAGGACATCAAGGAGGCCGCTCGCGCCTTCACCGGCTGGGCTTACAGTAATGGCAAAAAGCGCAAGCAGCGCCCGCGCCGCAGCAAGACTCAGCAGCAGTCGGTGGAGAGCAACGGCTTTGTCTTCCGGCGCAGCCAGCACGACTTCGGCCAGAAGACCTTCATGGGACAGAGTGGCGACCTCAACGGCCAGGACGTGATCAATATCATCTTGTCTCGTCATCAGACGGCCCGTTTCATCGTGACCAAGCTGCTCAAGTATTTCCACAGCGACAATCCCGATGCACAGCTGGTCGATGGGCTGGCCACCACGTTTAGAGAGAACGATTACGAGATCAAGCCCGTACTGCGCCAGCTGTTCTCCTCGAAGGCGTTCTACAGCTCCGCTGTGATCGGCCAGCAGATCAAGAGCCCGACTCAACTGCTCGTTGGCACCGCGAAGCTGCTGGGCATCGGCGAGAAGACCTTCCGTAACCATGCGTTGCGCACCCTGCCCAAGCTGGGCCAGAACCTGTTCGAGCCGCCCAACGTCAAGGGCTGGGATGGTGGTCGGGCCTGGGTCAACTCGGCGACCCTGCTGATCCGCTACAACCTGACTCGTGACCTGCTGCTGCAGAGCAGCAGGGAGGCGCGCAAGGGCTACGGCAAGAAGGGCAGCAAGACCAAGGAGCAGAGCAAGAAAAAGAAGTCCGGCCAGAACGACATGCAGATGGAGCAGATGGGGCAGATGGACGACCAGCGCAAGCGTAGCAAGCGCCGCCGCGCCAGCCAGAGGCCGACGATCGGGCTGCTCAAGCGCTTCGAGTCGTACGAGTCGGCCGACGAGGTGATCAACCACCTCATCCTGCTGTTCCTGCAGAAGCCGCTTCCCGAAAGTCGGATGGCCAAGCTGCGGGAGGTGATGAGCCCGGAGGGCGTGACCTTCGATCCCAAGTCCCGTCAGACCCAGGAGCGCATCATCAAGCTGATCATCCTGATCACCAGCATTCCGGAATACCAGCTGTGCTAGCCCCGAGTTCTCTAACCAGGAGTCCGCGATAATGAACCCGTCTCAGATTTCGACTCGTAGAGAGTTTCTCCAGAAGGGGCTTGGTCTGGTTGCCGCGGGGGCAACGGTCCCGATCTGGCTCAACAACACGGCCTTCGCGCTGGACGACCCGCGAGATGTCAAGCGTGTCCAGGGCGGCAAGAAAGACGACCATATCCTGATCGTCCTGCAGCTGTCGGGCGGCAACGACGTGCTCAGCACCGTCGTGCCGTACGGCATGGAAGAGTACTACCGTGTGCGTCGGACCACGGCGATCCGCAAGAACGAGGTGCTCAAGATCGACGACACCCTCGGATTGAATCCGCGGCTGAAGCCCCTCAAGCAACTCTATGATGCCGGGGACATGGCGATCGTCCAGGCGGTCAGCTATCCCAACCCGAACCGCTCGCACTTTCACTCGATGAACGTCTGGCACACCTGCAACTCCAAGTCGCCGCAGTCGGCAGACGGATGGCTGGCCCGTTATGTCGAGGCGATGGAGCAGGCGGATCCGACGATCGCCATCTCCCTGGGCAGCGAGGCGCCCAAGGCTCTGGTCGGCCGCAAGTTCCGTGGCATCTCGTTCCAGGACTCGGGCAGTTTTACCTGGCGGGGCGCCGGCAACGACATGCAGGTGACCAAGACCTATCGCAATCTGAACAAGAAACAGAAGAGTGGAAACTCCAGCCTGGACTTCCTCTCGACCACTGCGATGGAGGCCAACGCGGCGACCGACCGCGTGCGCAGAGCCGTGGCCCGTTTTCGCCCGGCTGGCCGTTACCAGGGTCGTCTTGGTCGGCAAATGGGCACCGTGGCGGCGATGATCGCTGGGGGACTCCAGACGCGACTGTACTACGTCCGCCAGGGCGGCTTCGATACCCACTCCAATCAGCGTGGGCGGCACGATAACCTGATGAACCAGCTGGCCAGCAACGTCAAAGCGCTGATGACCGACCTGAAGAAGACCGGTAACCACGAGCGAGTGGTGATCATGGCTTTCTCCGAGTTCGGGCGGCGCGTCAACGAGAACGCGAGCGGCGGCACCGACCACGGGGCGGGCGGCGCGATGTTCCTGTTTGGTGATCCGGTCAAGGGGGGTGTGATTGGTGAACATCCCAGCCTGACCAAGCTGGATCGTGGTGACCTGCAGTGGGCAGTCGATTTCCGCAGCGTCTACGGCACCGTCATCGACGGCTGGATGGGTGGGGACCACAAGCAGTTGTTCGGTCAGGAGTTCAAGAAGCTGAATCTGCTGTAACCGCGTGACAGGAGAGCCGGAATGAGGCGAGGTGTTGGTGGGCTGCTGGTCGCTGCGTTATTCGTCCTTTTCCTGAGTGCATCGGCCGGCGCCGAAGACCCAGCGGGTCTGGCGCCGGTGCCGGCTGACAAGTGGGACGCGGTGAAGGCGGCCCACCTGCTCAAGCGGGCCGGCTTTGGTGGGCTGCCGCAGGAGGTTCTGCGGCTGGCGTCGATGTCTCCGGAGCAGGCCGTCTCTTCTATGGTGGACTGGGATCGTCCGCGGGAGCCCGAGAGCCTGATCTTCCCCCGGTTCGATCCCTCC
>CAZANL010000618.1:3223-3437 GCA_964486115.1 uncultured Planctomycetota bacterium | reverse complement strand
CTGTTCGACGACATCGAACAATTCGAAGACTACACCCGGTGGGTCTGCAACCGCCTGATCGCCGCCGCGGAGCAGGATCCCCCCCGTCAATCCGAACCGGTGGTGTGGAGCCAGCCATGACCTCGGCGGAGAGAAACTGCCAGCAATGAGTCCCGAAGCCCAAAAAAACAAGGCCATGGCGCGAGACAGTCAGAAAGCTGGTGAGAAACCCAAG
>CAZANL010000618.1:842-3213 GCA_964486115.1 uncultured Planctomycetota bacterium | reverse complement strand
CGGACGATCTTCAGCATCGTCTGCTATGCCTGCCTGGTCGCCCTGCTGATCACCGGCATCCCACGGCTCAAGACGATGTTCACCCCGCGGGGCCAGTCGGTCTGCGCTTCCCCGCTGCTCGAGAAGATGAGCCAGTTGCTGGACACCGCGGTCGTGGTGCGCCAGGACGGCCATGCGCCGTCCGCCTCGAGCACCTCCTACTACCGCTACACCTACACGGTCGGCGGCCAGTGGTACAGCTTGCTGACGCCGATCCTATTGATCCTGGCGCTAACGCTGGTCATCAAAGACAAGAAGCTCGCCTGCCGGGCGCAGTACGGAATGGCCTGGATAATGGGAGCAGGCTTGATCCTCGGCTGCGGGGTGTTTCTGCTCGAGATCTTCAAGCAGACCACGGACGGGATGGGATGAGGCTGACGTTTCTCGGCACCGGGACCCAGGTGGTCACGGCTCGCCGAGGCCATTCCGGGATCCTGCTCGAGGGGGGTGGCGAGAAGGTGCTGCTCGACTGTGGTTCTGGCACTCTCGACCGGCTCGCTCGCCTGGAAGTGGCCGCTAACCAACTGGACCGCGTCTGCGTGACCCACTTCCATCCAGACCATACGATCGACCTGACAACCATCCTCTTCGCACATCGGCACCCGTCGATGTCACGCCACGCGCCACTGGTCATCTACGGTCCACCCGGACTGACGGCCCTGCGGGACAGGATCTGCCAGGCCTGGCCGGCCGTCGGCCTGCCGGGGCTTGCAGAGTGGATCGAGCTCTCCAGCGGCACGCATCCGGTGGGACCGTTCAAGGTGACCGCTGGGCCCACGCGGCACGCTCCCGAGAGCCTAGGCTATCGCTTCGAACTGGACGGCCGTTCGGTGGTCTACACCGGAGACACCGGCTACGACGCGGCAGTTGCCTCCCTGGCACGCGAGGTCGACCTGCTGGTCACCGAGTGCTCTCACCCCGACGGCGAGGGTGTCGAAGGCCACCTGACCCCTTCCGTGGCGGGCCGACTGGCTGCAGAGGCCAGATGCCAAGAATTGATTCTGACGCACCTGTACCCGTCGTGCGACGCACTTGAGGATGTTCTGGCCTACGATGGCCCGATCCGAATCGCAGAAGATGGACTGACTTTCGACTTGGATTGACCCTCCCCCTTATTTCCGATATCCTATACTGATTATATGTAGCGCACATAAATTGCGTTGCGGAGTGCTGCCATCGTTGCATGGGGACAGTATACGGCCGACATGCCTCAGCTTGTGATCGTCGAAGGCCCTGACATGGGCAGGACGTTTGAGTTGGGCGAAGCTAGCGGAATTGGCACCTCAACAGCCAACGAGGTGGTCATCAAGGATCGTCGGATTGCAGCCAAACAAGCGGCGATAACGAGAGACAATGGCGCGTACACCCTGACGAATCTGGACGATTCACGTGAGGTGATGATCAATGGACAGGTACTCAGCACAGCCCAGCTACATCATGGTGACATGATCTCCATCGCCGGAACGATGATGCTGTTCTCGGATGACGTGACACCACCGTCATCCTCGTCCGCCGAGCCCTCACTGGACGAGATGAGAACCTCGCAGATCCTCTCCCGACAAGCGCACTTCAGTGACACCACACACATCCTCGAGCACTTCAGCGACGACACCACAGATTCCGACCGCAATCACAAGCGGCTGGCCACGCTCTACAAGATCGCAGCGGGGATCAACAGCACGACCAATCTGGAGGAGATGCTAGAGCACCTGATGGAGGCGATCTTCAGCGAGTTTCCCGCGGACCGCGGCTTCATCATGCTTGCCGAAGAAGGGCGGTTGAAGCTAAGCCACAAGATCTCCTGGTGCCAGCAACGCGGGCGTGTCGACGGCAAACCCCGATACTCCCGAACGATCCTTGACGAGGTCACACGAACGCGAGTCGGCATCCTGTCGACCAACGCGCAGAAAGACGAGCGCTTTCTCTCGGGGCAGTCGATCATCGAGCAGGGAACACTCTCGACGATGTGCGTCCCGCTGGTGCGCCAGCAACGACTGCTGGGCTTGTTGCAAATCGACAGCACCCGCGCGACGCGCGCATTCACCGAAGACGACCTGGACCATCTGTCGAAGATCGCCGCCCAGGCGGCCGTGGCAATCGAGACCGTGATGATCTACGAGGAGCCGAAGCAGTTCAGCAAGAACCTCCGCTCCCTGGGACGGGCAACTCAGTGGCTCTCCAGCTACCTGCAATCGGAAGAGATCATCAAGGAGACGGTCACGTTCGCCTGCAGTATTTTCCAGTGTCAACGGGCCTCGATCATGTTGCTCGACGAAGCGACGGGAAAGCTGCGGATGTCCTACGCGATAGGTATGCCCCGGGAGGTCTGGGA
>CAZANL010000618.1:0-832 GCA_964486115.1 uncultured Planctomycetota bacterium | reverse complement strand
GACCTCGGCCAGGAGCAGGTGGGGCGCGTCGTCATCGAGGGCAAGCCGCTGCTGGTCCCGGACCCCACGACACAGAAGAACCCCCGAGACATCGACACCCGACGACACGAGAAGCGCTATCGGACCGAGTCCTTCTTGATCGTGCCGATCGTCGCCCGCATCAGCGAGATAGACCCAGAGCAGCAGGTGATCGGTGCGATCAACGTCACCGACAAGCTAGACCGGAGAATGTTCACGCGTACAGACCAGGAACTGCTGACCATCCTGGCCCACCAGTCGGGCATCGCTCTGACCAACGCCACTCTCTACGAGAAAGCGACGGTCGACACGCTCACACGACTGTTCGTACGCCGATATTTCTTCCAACGTCTGTCCGAGTTGATCCGCAAGTGCCGCCGGCATGAAAAACCTCTCTCGCTTTTGATGTTCGACCTGGATCACTTCAAGAAATTCAACGATAGCCATGGCCACCAGGCCGGTGATGCAATCCTGCAGAGTACGGGTGATCTGGTCAAACGGGCTGTGCGTGGGCGTGACGTCCCGGCACGGTATGGAGGCGAGGAGTTTGCGGTGGTCCTGCCAGAAACGCCGCTCGACATCGGACATAAGGTGGGTGAGCGAATCAGACAGGCGATCTGCGCGCACCCCTTCTCATACGAGGGCGTGGAACATGCAGTGACTGTCAGTGTCGGGATATCCGAGCTCAATGGGGACGACACCCGAGAGAGTCTGATCAAGAAAGCCGATGCGGCGCTCTATCGGGCCAAGGAAGGCGGCCGGAATATGGTCTGCCTGCATCCGCAATCCGCACAGGAAGAAGACTGATGGCTGG
>CAZANL010000617.1:0-3438 GCA_964486115.1 uncultured Planctomycetota bacterium | reverse complement strand
GCTCCCAATTGACTCCGTCAACCCCGACCCCGACCAGCCCCGGAAGCACTTTGGTGAAAAAGAGCTGGAGAGCTTGAAGCGGTCGACAGAAAAAGCGAACGGCGTAAGTCAGCCGATCGTTGTTTGGAAGCGTAAGGACGGTCTCTATCAGATACTCACGGGCGAGCGGCGCTGGCGGGCCGCAAGGATGGCAGGACATAAGAAAATCCTAACCATGATCTTGGACGGCGCAGAGACAGATGACGAAGCCGACCGCCTCCTAAGGCAAATGGAGGAGAACATGGTCCGCTCAGATTTATCGCTAGAAGAGCGGGTCGTTGGAGCACAAAGGCTCTCAGAAATGGGCCGCAAGAACGTAGAGATCGCCGCGAAATTAGGTCGCGATCGGTCCTGCGTGACGAAGATGCTGGCCATCGGGCGGCTACTTGACGGGCTTCCGGAGGCGGAAAAAAGTTGCGTCACGCAACATCTGGGACAGGAGGAGTTGTACGAGGCTGCGCGCGAGAAGAACGAGGAGGTCCGTCTATCGGCTCTCCGCGTCTTGATTGCAGATAAGGGCCTTCCTGGGGAGGAGGTTCCTGCTGGCCTTGGGATTCAAGATGGTGACGAAGAGGCGCTTGAGAGCGAGGCGACCGAAGCAACGCCACGACCAAGACGAACATTAGCAGCCCGGCTGCATAGCCGAACCCACCGCGCCCGATTCACGGGTGCCCGACAAGGGCGAGCGAACTCACCCCATCGACCTACTCGGTCGGTTGAAACCAAACAAAAAGCCCCGGCTCTTTCACGGCCGAGGCGGATTTTGTTCAACGCGGCGCTCCGCTGACTGGCTGAAGGCGAGCGCCTTGCGGGTCAAATTCGGAGGCCCGGTTGCAAAGCCATTTGGAGAAGGAGTTTAGAATGGAACTCCCTCGTAATAATTGTACCCAGAGTAGGCCATCTTCGCCAGTCTCGATCTACGTTCGAGGGATGCTCCAGCCCCGAAAGAAGGGCATCGAGATCAAGTCGAACGGAGTCCGCGAGGCCTTGCAGGAGGCGCTCGACGTCGACGTCTCCGAAATGGTAGACCCCGTGATCGATCTGGCAGAGGCCCAGGGCGTGATCATGCTCGACCTCGACCGCCCTGCTCTCGATCACGACCCCACCATCCCGCTGTACGAGCAGGACCGACTCGATGACATCCACCCCGCACTCGAGGACGGAGTGGTTGAGCGGCTATTCCCTGACTGGCTACCCCGACCGCTGTACGTCTGGCGCAGCCCGAACTCAGGCCTCCGTACAATTCTCGTTGATGCAGACGGCTGGCTGGCCGCAGCCTTGGCGGGTTGCTGGCACCTATTAGCGCCGCTCGATGACATCGCCGCCTGGCCAGTCGAGGTTGTAAAGACAACCAGGCACCCAAAAAGCACGAAGGACGGCAAGTCGTGCGGCCCCGTGGTTGAGTTCAAGCCGACTGGACATGCTTCGATCCCAGGAGGGGACGCGCTCTCCGCGACGCCAGAGTCGATCGATTCGTACCTGAGCGATACCGGGCTGCAACGGGGCCTCAACAATCACGACCTGTGCCCGTTCGATCCAGGACCCTCACGCAAGGCGAACGTCAGCGTTGACCAAGAAAGGGGGATCTACTGCTTCAAATGCGGGCGCGGCGCAAGTTGGGCCAGGCTGATATGTAGGGTTGACGTCCACGCTCCGAGCATATACCTCGCGGCCAAGCAGTTGGTCCATTTCCAGCACGCACAGCACCTCCTAGAACATCGGCGCCCCACGACGCCGACGAAGCTCCTCGCACCGGCCTGGGATCTGATCGTCAGGATGGCCAACGAGGATCGGCTGAAGAAAGACGACGATGGCAAGTACCTCAACGAGAAGATGGCTAAGCGGGTTGAAAAGGCCGCCAGCGCATTCAAGTCACCCGACATAGTTCGCCTTCTGAGCGGTGGCTGGGCTGACAGCCGTACGCTTGAAGTCCGCAACGTCATCAAGGAGCGCACCATCAATGCCATGCCCTGGGCAATGGGCGGCCCGAGGATTGACGAGGCAATGGACACCCTGCTCTTGAAAGGGTTCACGCCGCTGTACCCCGTCCCACACCTTCTGGTCACGGCGCCCGAGGAGCAAGCCCCGCCAGGGAGCATTCTCGTACGTGCTCCCGCTCGGCCTGGTGACCCACCATCTGTCGATCTCGGGAGCCGTCCTCCAGAGAAGACGGCTGTGGAGCGGGCATGGGTGATCATCAACCACAAGGACAGGTTCCCTGGAATTCCCAGGGGCTATCTCCAGGCGACCATCTTGGCAGCGCTGGTTGGCCGTATGGCGCTGGGCCAGCCACCGATCCTGCTCGTCAGCGGGCCTAGCCACTCCGCCAAGACCACGACGCCGCTCATCGCGTCCGTGATGCTCGGCACCGAGGTTTCTGAGCTGAAGCTCCGCGCCGATGACGTGATGATGCGCAACATCGGCATCGGGTTGATGGCCGGTAGCACGATCTTCCTCGGCGACGAGATCTGCTACGGCGATGACACGTACCGGCAGCTCCGCACAATTCTGCGGCTTCGGGAAACAGCGACGTTCTGTCGGAAGTACCACAACGAGGAGCGCATGCCCATGCGGGCATGCCTGGTCTTTGCAAGCACCGAACTGCCTCAGACGTTCACGCTGTCGAGCGAACTGGCCAACCGTGCCGTAGGGTACGAACTCTTCGATCAGTGTGAGTGGGGGCGACCTAATATCTCCAGACTGCGGCACGATGACAAGCTGCGAGCCGCACTGGATTTGATCACGTCAAGCGTTTGGTGGAGACTGGCCGCGGAAGGCCCGGGGATCGACTGGCGCCAGTACGCCATGGAGCATTTTGGGGCGCACGACATCGGACTGACGGAGCGCGACGACGATGTCTTGCGGGGGCGGGTGGAGGTTCTGAGGAAGCTCTACCAGTACTTCCGTACTGCCCAGCCGTCGGAGTTCGCGACCGATGATGAGGCCTACAAGACCTACCTCGACGCCTCCCAGGCCAGGGAGCCCGGGAAGATCCTCGGCCAGTTGATCGATATGACGGCGGACAGGAAGGCCCAGACGCCGCAGATCAACGAACTCAAAAAGACGAGGCTGGAGCCGATCCTGGGGTTTGACGAACCGAAGATCCGGTTGCGTATCCAGCGTCGCGGGCCGCGCTACCTGGTGAAGTTCTCCTTGGCGAACAAGAGCAAGAAGATCGCGAGAGAGAACCTGCCCGAGCTCCGACAACTGCCGTCAGAGCACCAGGAACCCGGTGCAGAGACGTTCTGATGTGTTCTGCAACGAAATCGGCCCAGGGAGTTTGTAGGACTCCTCCGGAGAGGCCAGTACGGCCGTTCTGCACGTTCCGCACGACCTCGGATGCGTTCTGCAGGCCTGTATCCGTCACCGGATGCGTTCTGCACGTTCTGCACACTTCTC
>CAZANL010000616.1:0-3439 GCA_964486115.1 uncultured Planctomycetota bacterium | reverse complement strand
TGTTCGGGGTGTGGCCCACGCTGCGCTGCAGGTCGGGAGTGCTCTGCTTGAGGCGTGACAGCTTCAGTTCGGCGTCCAGCAGCGCGCGAGCCAGCTTGTCGTTCTTCAGCTGAAGGACCTGCTGATACAGGCCCTCGGTCGATCGGACGTGTCGGGCAAGCTGCTGGGACAGATGTTTCTGTTCGTTGTCCCTGATCACGCGCACGACGTGTGGGGTGGCTTGGGGCTGTGGGGCTTGGGGCGGCCGGGTCAAGGCCAGGGCCAGCCCCGCGGTGACTCCCATGAGCAACAGGGCGGCGTTGGCGGCCCAGCGCCAGCTGCGGGCACGTCGGTATTGCTGTTCCCAGGTCAGCAGGGCCTGGGCCAGCTGTTGCTCGGTGTGGGGCGGGGTCGCTGGGCCTTGCAGGGAGCCGAGAGAATCGACGAGTTGCTGATCACTGGCCAGTAGCCGGGCGCAGCTTTCACACTGCGAGGCATGGGTCTTCAGCGAGCCGGCGACATCATCGGCCAGGCGCCCGTCGACGAGCTCGTGGACCTGGGCGGTGAACTGATTGCAGGTGATCTGACTCATACTGTTTTCTCTGGTTTGGGAGTATCGCTGATCAGGATTCTCAAGCGCGCGCGAGCGCGCGCCAGCCGTGAGCTGATCGTCTTGGGTGAGCAGCCTTCGATGGCTGCCGCTTGTTCGTAACTGAATCCCTCGATGGCGCAGAGTAGGAATGCCGTGCGAAAGGACTGTGGGAGTTCTCGAACGAGCCGCTCGATTCGGTGCCGTTGCTCCGTCTGCTGGATGTGGACCACGGGTTCGGCCTCTGGCGGAGTCGAGAGCGACGCGTCTGCGTGCGGGGCGTTTCCGGACGGTGTGATAGCGGTCGTGGTGCGTCTGCGGCGAAAGTGGTTGACCGCCAAGTTGCGAGCGATGCGATACAGCCAGGGCACCAGGCCGTCGTGGGAGGGAGCCGCTACCGTCAAGCGTTGGTAGGCCCGCAGGAAGGTCTCCTGCGTCAGATCGAGCGCATGTTCGGCGCCGACCAGTCGCGCAAGGAAGCGGTGGATCGACTCCATCTGTTGCTCGATGAGCGGCTGAATTGCCGCTCGCGCTCCGGAAGATGGCTGGTGTTGTCCCACGAGCTGTTGCCACGAGGACGTGGGCCATCGTCGGAGTGGGAGAGCCCCGTCTTCGGAGCGCACGTGATAGCTTAATGTGATGGTCAGCACCAGTTTTACTTTTGCTGTAGACGGCTTGCGAGTTGTTGCAACATCTTGCGCCACTCCGTTTTGATCGACGTGGAGTTGATCTGGCCAAACGTCTTCTGGAATGCGCCCGGGCGCGAGGCTCCGTCGCCAAGCAGCGCCAAGTAGCGCATCAACGTCGCCCGGTAGCGGCTGGGGTTGTGCACCAGGAACAGATAGATGATCGACCACGAGTGCGGGTAGCCCCCCTCGTATTCCATGAACTCCGGGTGGGAGAGGCCCATCAGCTGTTCGAGTGGCATCGGGTCATTTTCGCCGATGAACTGCAGCAGCTCCTTGAGTCGGTTGGCGTCCACACCCCATGCGGGTTTGCCGTTGACGAATCTGGTCGTGCCGAAGTGCTCGGCAATACCCTCGTTGGCCCAGCTGGCCAGGCGGGGGATGAGGTTGTCGACGTATTGATGAAAGGCCTCGTGTCGTAGCGTGGAGAGAGTCTCACCGATGTTCCGGCTGTCGGTGTCCTCGTTGCTCTTGAACAAGTAGAGGCATTTGAAGCCCGGGTGGTAGTAGCCCAACGTGTTGTGCGCCGGATCGGCGGATGTCAACTCGCTGTAGATCGAGTAGGTGGCCAGGGTGGCGAAGACGTAGACCACTCCACGGCGGACCTCACGGTCGCCGGGTGGCAGGAAATGGGCGTAGACCGACCACATTCGCTCCAGCTCGTCGACGATCAGCTTGGCCTGGGGCTTCGGCAGGTCGGTATGCACCGTGTAGTGTGCTGTCTGGATCGGCGTCGGTACGCCCTGGGGCCAAGGAGGCCCGGCCAGAACATGCTCGAGCTGCCGCAGCTCCTGGCTCAGCTCCCCGTTGCTGGGTGATAACAGGGCTGCGACCCGCATCTGGTCGACCGCCCCCGCACCGTCAGCTGGCGTTGACCGGGAATAGAATGCAAGCAGCGCCAGGGTGGCCCGCGCCAGCGCGTTGTCGGGCTGGATCGAGATGGCCCGGGTGGCGGCCTTGCGGGACGCGGCATAGCGGTTGATTTGCTGGAGTATCCAGGCCTGATGCGCCAGGGCTTCGGAGAAGCTGGGGTTGGCCTTGATCGCCCGTTCGAGGTCGCTCGACGCGGCGAGCATCTCTTGTTCCTGGAGGCGGAGCCAGGCGCGCCAGAAGAGTATGGGAGCAGACGGCTGAATGCCATCGACGTCACAGCGCTCGAGTCCCTGCAGCACGTTGAGCCGTCGGGTCTCGTTTGGATCCCGAGCGAAAGCCTCGAGTGCGGTCAGCAGCTGACGATATGTCTGGCGCTTGTTGGGCGACATTCGTTGGAGATAGGCTCCGTGCAACCGTGGGAGTCGGATCTTCTCCGGCGCAGGCTCCCTTCCGAGGTCTCCCTGCAGCGACCGCAGCATCATCGTTCGCCGCTCGGCAATGGCTCGTTTGTAGGCCGCATCTGAGATCCGACCCGCGATGGTTGCGGCGTCGAGGCCGAATGTCGCATCCGGATTTCCGGAGAACCCGATGACGATCCAGGCCGCGTCGGTGACCTGGTGGTTTCGCGAAGCCAGGGTTGTCGAGCCGAGCCGTAGCGAGACCTGCTGGTCCTGGATGTCGAACCGAACGAGTTGGTCTGGCCGGCAGTGCTCGAAGGACAGGGTGTCCTCCTCCAGCCCGCGGAGAACGGTCTCCACGCCGTCGATGCTGCGACCGACCAGGTAGCGATCGTGGCGGTCGTTGAGTAGCAGGTAGAGTCCGCCTTCGCCGCTGGCGTGTTCATACATCAGCTGGATCAGCAGGTAGCCTCCCGGAGGAGCCGATCCTGGCATGAAGTCACCCCGCAGCGGCGGCTCGAGCCCGAGCTCCGGCACGGAGACGACGACCCCCGAGGGGAGCTGCAGCTGTCCCCGTGCCGCAGTCAGCTGGGGAACCTCGTAGGATTCGCCATCTTCGGCTTCTTCCTCTTCCTGCGTGTCGGAATAGAAGTCGAGCGCCTCCGACTCGTGATCGAAGGTGTAGGCGACCTGGATTCGGCCCCGGGACGGACGAGTGACCTTTCCGCGAGCCAGAGAGGGGCCCTTGCGGAATTGCGCGACGTCGGCGAGGCGCCCCTTGAGCGAGGGGTCGATGCGGACTGCTCGCTGGAGTGCTTGCTCGGCTGCGTCATACAGCTTGTGGACGATGCAGTTTTTGCCCAACGCGACGTGCCCGGCCGCGTCGTCGTCGGTCAGGCTCAGGCGGGTAGCGA
>CAZANL010000615.1:2281-3445 GCA_964486115.1 uncultured Planctomycetota bacterium | reverse complement strand
GACACTGCCGGGCACTCCCAGCGCAATCACACACGGATGGAAGAGTTGCGCATCCTGCTCGACATGATCGAGCCAGACGAGCGCCACCTTGTAATCCCAGCCACCTTGAGTCAGCGGACAATGCGCGGCGTGCTCGAGCGCTATCGGCGGATCGGCTACGACCGGTTAGTGGTCACCAAGCTGGACGAGGCGGTACACTGTGGCTCTTTGGTCCATCTTGCGCTTTCGACCGACAAGCCATTCAGCTATCTCTCCGCTGGCCAAGAGATTCCCGACGACCTACTAGCGGCAAGTGACGCGCTACTGGCCAAATTGACGCTCTCCAACTCCGACGGCTGCCGGGCGGGAGCGAACTGATGGCACCTCGCAAGCGCGGAATGAGGCTGGTGATTGCTGGCGCCAAGGGAGGCGTAGGCAAGACCGTTCTCTCGACCGCCATCGGACTGCAGGCAGCCAGCAACGGGCGGCGAGTGATCCTCGTCGATGCCGACTTCAACTTGCCCACGCTGGCCATCAGCTTCGACTTGTTTCCAGAGAAGTCCCTGGGCGATGTGCTGCGGGGCGAGCGACAGATCGAAGATATTCTGGTTTACGCCAAGGATGTGAAACCTGCCGAAGGCAGCATCAAGATCATACCTGGCGACTTCGACATCAGCGGTCTGGGCCAGCGCACACGCGCTGAGAACACAAGCCTGACCACCCAGCTGAGCCGGTTGGCAGAACTGGCAGACCTGGTCGTCTATGACACGGCCAGCTGCTCGGGTGCCGAACTGGACGTGGTTCTGCCGCTGGCGGACCGTGTGCTGGTCGTCATGACGGCCGAACCCTGCGGCCTGGCCGGCGCGTGCGCGACGCTACGCGTCATACAGCAGTATCCCGACCTATCCAACTGCATCGGCCTGCTGGTCAACCTAGCTCCCAACAAGCCGCAGGCCGAACAATACGCTCAGCACCTCATCTCCACCGCCAAACGGACACTCGGGCTGGACGTTCAGATGGCTGGCTACATACTCTCTGACCCACACGTGCGAGAGGCGATGCGTACCAAGCAACAGTTCATCCTGGAGTCCCCTAACGCACCAGCCAGCATGGCCGTCAAGCGGCTAGTGGCCCAGATGGAGCAAAACGGGCTGGCCGGTGGTACTGAGGATCACCGCGGGTTTT
>CAZANL010000615.1:0-2271 GCA_964486115.1 uncultured Planctomycetota bacterium | reverse complement strand
GCAGATAACCCATGGCTGAAGAAGAACGCGACCAAAAGGCGCAGGGCGAAGAGCCCCGAACAGAGGCCAAGCCGGACGGCGAAGCCGACGACGGGACATCCCGCAAGCGACAGCAACTCGAACTGGCCGGGGAGATCAAGCGCCAGAAAACCCGCGATGACATCCTCTCGGCGATTCCGCTCAAGACCGGCCGGATCACCGGCTCTGTCTTTGCTCTGGCAGCCATGTCGATCATCGCGATCAGCGGCCTGACAGGCCACATGTCGTTCGCCAAGGCAATGCAGACCGGCGTGTTCGCGATGGCCGTGTTCTTCGGGATCGGCTTCTTGATTGGCCACATCGGACATCAGTTGGTCAGCGAGTACACCGATCGTACGATCGCTGAGGAGGATGCGACGATGCTCGGTCCCCTGCCAATGCCGGGCGATGATCTTGACCTCCCCAAGACGAAGGAGGCAGACCCGGCCACGGGAGCAAAGGAGGGAGAGGAAAAACAAGCGGGGGCGCCCGGAGAAACTGCGGCATGAGGGAGCGTAGCTGCCGATGAGTCGCAATGCGAGCGAAAGCACCGAGCGTGGGGCGGAGATCCGTCGAATCTGGCGCGACTTCAAGCGCTCCGGCGACGTCTCTTTACGCAATCAGCTCATCGAGCAATACCTACCACAGGTCCGCTATCTGGCTGAGCGAATGGCCTCTCGGCTGCTGGACCACGTCGAACTGGACGACCTGCGGCAGGCCGGCGTCTTTGGCCTGATGGACGCCGTCGAGAAGTTCGATCCCGACCGTGGCGTCAAGTTCGAGACCTACTCACAGCAGCGGGTGACCGGAGCCATGCTCGACCAAGTACGCTCCAACGACTGGGTGCCCCGCCTGGTTCGCGCCCGAGCGGCCAAGCTCGACCGAGCCAGCGAAGAGTTGTACCGCACGCTCGGCCGAGAACCGAGTGAGGAGGAGATTGCCGCACACCTCCAGATGAGTCCCGGAGAGTTCGAGCGCTTCGCGCGCGATGCCAGCGCCGCCTCGATCTTCAGCTACGACGCTCCGACGACCTCCTCCGACGGCGGGGAGAACAAGCGAGACCGGCGCCTCGACATGATCGAGGATCCTCGGCGCTCTGTCGTGATCGAGTCTCTGTACAAGAAGGAGATGCTGGAGCGAATCACCGGGATGCTGAGCAAGAAAGAGCGCCTGGTGCTGATTCTGTACTACTACGAGAAGCTCACGCTGAAGGAGATCGGCCAGGTCCTCGACCTCTCCGAATCTCGCGTCTGCCAGATCCACACTGCGTTGGTCAACCGACTCCGAGGCCAGCTGTCACGCCTGATGGAAGAGCTTGCCGACTAGCTCGGACCATCGGGAATCTGGCGAGCGGAGGGTCGTTTATGGTATTCTGCGATGGATTACCGTCGAAGGACAGATGCCATGACCATCGAGACTTACAATCTGCAGTTCCACATGGTGAAAGCCGAGAACTCGCAGGATGTCCAGAACCGCTATCTGCTGTACAACCAAGTTCAAAATGGGCAGCTGTTGGATGATGAGCAGGAGAAGGCGGTGCGGTTGCGGCAGCACGTGCAGGAGACCAACGAAACAGAGGGGAAGCTAGTCGACCCCGATGGCGAGGGCAGGAATCGTGGTGCCCTTCGTGGCAAGCGGCGCCAAAAAGAGGACCCGGAAAACCAGTCCGGTAAAGGGAGGACCGCGTCTTCCGGCGAGGGGCAGCTGATCGATGTGATCATCTGAACGGTTCCTCCCCACTAGCGCATCCTGATAATTCACGCGCGGATGACCGAGGAGTTCTCAGCAGTGGCGAGGCGCTCGACCGACCCCGACAAAACGGGGTTCGCCCAGGTAAATGAGCAGAGACAGGCTGTCGGCTGGCCCGATAAGGCACCTGAACCTTCTTTCGGGCCCCCGCACCGGGTGGCCCGCAGCCAACCCAACCGCAGTGCAGAAGCCTGTCCCTCGAGCAGACGATGCGGATAGCGTTTCTAGGACACTCCTCGTTTTACCTGATCGACCAACGAGGTGTCCGTATCGTGGTCGACCCCTTTCCTGACGCGATTGGTGTCCCTTACCCCCGCATCTCCACAGAAGTCGTCATCGTGACGCACGACCATTTCGACCACAACGCGGTGGACCTGATTTCCGGTGAGTTCGACCTGCTGACCGGTCCGCTCCCGGCCGAATCGCACGGCATCTCTTTCAGCTTCTACCCCTGTTTTCATGACAACGCCGAAGGTGTGCGCGCCGGGCCAAATCAGATCGTAC
>CAZANL010000614.1:0-3450 GCA_964486115.1 uncultured Planctomycetota bacterium | reverse complement strand
GGCAGTGTTCGAGATCGTCACATTGTAGAAGCTGGATCCTACATCCATTGAGATGCTCTGTGCGCTCGAACCACTGAATTCCACCGCGCCGGATTCGCATGTCAACTCCCCCGAAACGGTAAGGCTCATGTCGGCGAATTCCGTCGTGGATGACTCTCCACTGATTTCTAGGGTCGTCCCCGAGTCGACGATGACCTCCGCGGCGGTTGCGGCGGCGGCTGAGATGGCCAGCAGAACACACACCCATGTAGAAAAACGTCTGAACTTATTGATGGCTTGCATGCTATCCCCGCTGTTACTGAGTGATCCAACAACTTAGCCCCGCCAAAGGCTGTAGGTTCCGCTTAGACCCTAGGTGATAATACAAAGAATCAGGTAATACGTTCAAGTGAAAAATTCGATTTGTGGACTTCTGAGCCAATTATTTAATTCTGTGCAATTCGGTCGATGGATCTGCGGGAGCAGTGGCAGACCTCAAAGTGCACGAAAAGGGCGTTTTGTGGCTTTTGGACCACCCTTTTCGCCCAGAGGGCCTTGTCATTTGCAGCGCACCCTGTGTCACGCAGTTGCCCGTAATTACTAAGGGTGTCCTTTATCAGGGCTTCGCCGCGCATTCGAAGCGGTCAGTCACCAGAAAGCGATCGATGGCGCCGGCCGCCTCCCGCCCCTCCCGGATGGCCCAGACCACCAGCGACTGTCCGCGACGGCAGTCCCCCGCCGCGAAGACCCCCTCCTTACGTGTCGCAAACTGGCCGAAGGCTGCCTTGAAGTTGGAGCGTGGATCGGTCTCAAGGCCGAGTTGACGACCCAGAGTTTCCTCGGGGCCGAGAAATCCCATTGCCAGCAAGACGAGATCCGCCCGGTAGGTCTGCTCGCTGCCGGAAACTTCCTTGAACGACCATTGGCCTTCTTTCAGGGACCACTCGATGCGCACCGTCTCGATTCCCGAGACGCGCCCCTGGCCGTCGTCGACGAACGCCTTGGAGAGGATGCTGAAGACTCGAGGATCGTCACCATGCTTGGCCGCCACCTCGGCGTGACCATAGTCAGTCTGTTTGATCTTGGGCCATTCGGGCCACGGATTATTCGGGCCCCGCTGCGCCGGTGGCTCGGGCAGTAACTCGAAGTTGACCAGCCCGGCGCAGCCGTGGCGCATCGCGGTGCCGATGCAGTCTGTCCCTGTGTCGCCCCCACCGATCACGATCACCTGCTTGCCGGTCGCACCGAGATAGTTGCCGTCCTCGAGATTGGAGTCGAGCAGGCTTTTCGTGTTGGCCTGCAGGTACTCCATGGCGAAGTGGACTCCCTCGAGGTCCCGGCCGGGAATCTGCAGGTCACGAGGGCGGGTCGCTCCCACCGCCAGCAACAGGGCATCGTGGTTGGCGTGCAGTTCGTTGACGTCGACGCTGCCGCCGACATCGGCTCCGGTCACGAACGAGATGCCCTCGTCCCGCATCAACTGGATCCGCCGCTCGACGGTTTGCTTGTCCAATTTCATGTTCGGAATGCCATACATCAGCAGACCGCCGATTCGGTCGGCACGCTCATAAACCGTTACGCCGTGCCCGGCCTGGTTGAGCTGTACGGCTGCGGCCAGTCCGGTCGGCCCCGATCCGATGATGGCGACGCTCTTGCCTGTTCGTTGCGTCGGAGGCTGGGCCACGATCCATCCCTCCTCAAAACCTCGGTCGACGATGGCGTTCTCGATGTTCTTGATCGTCACCGGGGGATCGGTGATGCCGAGCACACAGGCCCCCTCGCAAGGTGCTGGACAAACCCGCCCGGTGAACTCGGGGAAATTGTTGGTCTGTTGCAGCTTGTCCAGTGCGTCTTGCCAGCGGTCGCGGAAAACGAGGTCGTTCCACTCTGGGATCAGGTTGTCGATCGGGCAGCCCGTCTGGGACTGGCAGAAGGGGACCCCGCAGTCCATGCAGCGGGCGCTCTGTGACGTCAGCCGTGTTTCCTCGTCAGGCTCGAGGAATTCGTCGAAGTCGCCAATGCGCACAAGTGGGTCGCGGTAAGGCGTGGCTTGACGGGGGAAGTCGATAAATCCTGTGGGCTTTCCCATCCGTTCGATCTCCTAGACAGCGCTTGCCAGGGTGGATTTCTGTTGATCGAGTACGCGTTTGTAGTCGGTTGGCATGACCTTGACGAACTGGGTTAGCGACTCTTCCCAGTTGTCGAGCAGCAGCTCGGCAGCGTTCGATCCGGTGTACTTTGCGTGGAGCGTTATCAGCTCCTGAAGACTGGCCACATCTTCAGGTGCTACCACCGGTTCGAGTTCGACCGTCCCGTGATTGCAGTTACCCGGTAACTCGCCGTGCGGATCCCAGACGTAGGCGACGCCGCCCGACATGCCGGCCGCGAAGTTGCGGCCCGTTGGGCCGAGGATCACGGCGCAGCCTCCAGTCATGTATTCGCAGCCATGGTCGCCCACGCCCTCGATGACGGCTTGCGCGCCGGAGTTGCGCACGCAGAACCGTTCCGCCGATCGGCCGCTGAAGAAAGCCTGGCCGCGTACCGCGCCATACAGGCCGACGTTTCCGATCAAGACGTTCTCCGAGGCCTCGAATGTGCTCTCGGTTGGCGGGTGAATAATCAGCCGCCCACCGGACAGACCCTTGCCCACGTAGTCGTTGGCATCGCCGGCCAGTTGGAGCGTCACCCCGCTGGCCAACCAGGCGCCGAAGCTCTGCCCAGCTGAACCCTTGAAGCGGATCCTGATCGTACCGTCGGGCAGCAACTCCTGGCCCCATTTCTTGGCGATCTCGTGGCTCAAGGTCGTGCCAACGGTGCGATTGGTGTTGACGATTGGCAGGTCCAGTAGAACCGGTTCTCTGCGCTCGATTGCCGGCTGGCAGAGCTCGATCAGCTTGTTGTCGAGTGAGGCCTCCAAGCCGTGGTCCTGCTTGATCGTGCAGCGAACCTCGACCCCCTCATGGGGCTTGATCGCCGGTTGGAGAATCGGCGTCAGATCCAGCCCATCCGCCTTCCAGTGATCGATCGCATCGTCTGTCTTCAGTGACTCGGTCCGACCGATCATCTCGTCCACCGTGCGGAAGCCGATCCGGGACATGATCTGGCGCGCTTCCTCCGCGACGAGAAAGAGGTAGTTGATCACGTGTTCCGGCTGGCCGGTGAACTTCTCGCGAAGCTCTGGCCGCTGGGTCGCGATGCCGACCGGGCAGGTGTTGAGGTGGCACTTGCGCATCATGATGCAGCCCAGCGAGACCAGCGGTGCGGTGGCGAAGCCGAACTCCTCGGCACCGAGTAGAGCGGCGATGACCACGTCCCGGCCCGTCTTGATCCCTCCATCGGTCTGTAGTACGACACGGCTTCGCAGGTCGTTGAGCACCAGGGTCTGGTGAGTCTCCGCAATCCCGAGCTCCCAGGGCAGGCCAGCATGTTTGACGCTGGTCAGTGGAGACGCACCGGTGCCTCCGCTGTCTC
>CAZANL010000613.1:0-3450 GCA_964486115.1 uncultured Planctomycetota bacterium | reverse complement strand
TCCAGGACCGCCTGCATCTTGGCCCGGGTCTTCTTGTCCAGCTTGGCAAAGGGGTTCTGCTGTTCCTGCTCCTGGGCCAGCAGTGGCCCAGCAGCGATCAGCAGCCAGAGTGCGCAGACGATCCTCACGAAACAAGTATAGCAGCCAGCGGTCGGCCGGGTCGCCAACTTGAGGTGAGGATTGCCGCGAAACACAGCCCTGGCGATGGCGAGAGAGCCGTCTCGGTCAACAGCAACCGAGCAGCTGTGGAGCCGGCGAGCGCTTGAGCTGGCGCCGATAGTAGACGTAGCGCAGCAGCTGTCGAGTTCGAAACCGCAGGCCCTCGGCCCGGCGGAGTGCCCAGCGCACGTCGCCCGGGCACAGAGAGCCCGTGCAGGTGTAGTCGAAGTGCCCCGCGCCGGGGAAGGTGAGGATCGAAACGAGCCGGACCTCGTCGTCGGTCAACTGACGCCGCCAGCGGTCTATCGCTTGCTGCTGGAGTCCCACGGTGGCCTGGTCTTTCGGGTCCTCTTCGTCGACCGGGTCTTCGCTCCCGCCCTGCGTTCGCTTGTAGAACAGTCCGTCGAGTCCGGCCTGCAGCACGTCCTCGTCGACTCCGGCCACGCCCAGGTGGCGATAGAGCGCTTCCAGCGTCTTGATCGGTTGCCGGATCAGGTCCTCGTAGCGGAACAGGACGGATCGCTCGGGATACTCATCGATCAGCTTGACGAACCGCGCGGCGTTGCACAGCCAGTCGACCGACGCCTTGACCAGCGTCGTGTGGTTGTAGCGGTTCCCCTGTCCCCGGGCCAGCGCCTTGGCCATTGAGAGCGCCGTGGATCGCGGGTCTCGCTCGAGGTAGACGAATGTGGCCTCCGGGACCGCTGCCGCCACCCGGCTGACCCCCTGGGAGGTGTTGGCCTTTACGCACCAGGCGTCCAGGTCCTCGATGTCCGGCATGTCGGGCTTCATGATCCAGTAGAGGATGCCATAGAATCACAGCGTCTCGCGCAGCGTTCGCCGGGTACACATCTTGTCGACATGCGCCTCCAGCCGCTGGACCCCGGCTTCGCCGATGCGCGCTGTCGCCTTCTCCGGGTCGTAGTAGTGTGGTGGGCGCAAGAGCAGTTCGCGCCACGCTGCGTCATCGGCGCTGGTCCGGATGGGCCACAGCTTGGTGAAGATGATGTCGTTCCAGCGCACCTCGAGTAGCCGCGGGTGAATCCCTAGTGCCGCGTTGCTCACCGTCGATCCACCCCGCGCGTTGCCGACGAAGTAGATCATCTTCTTCGCGAATTGCTCGGTCAGCAGGTCGAAGTCCCAGTCCCGTTCGCGCAGGCCGCTCATCGGCGGGTCAGTCTAACAGGAGCCTTCCGACGAACGAAGGAGGAAGTGCGGGGGCGGGTGAGGCGGCTAGCTGCCCGGACCGGACGTCTGCCCGCAGCCGCTCGGCGAGACCTCCCGCTCCCTCAACAACTGGGTGACGGTCTGTTGGAGCTGTGCCAGGGGAGCCGGTTTGCTCAGGAAGCGGTTGGCTCCCGCGGCGAGCATCTCGCGCTCCTTGCCCGAGGCGCTGTAGGCCAGGATCGGCACATCGTTCCCTCGCCCGCGGACCTGATGGATCAACTCCAGTCCGCTCTTGCCCGGCATGTTGCAGTCGGTCATCACGAGCTCGAACTCCCGCTCGGCGAGCAGCTGCTCGGCAGCCGCGACGCTCGGGGCCAGCGTCGCGCTGTGGCCCCAGCAGTTTACCGCTGTCGCCAGCAGTAACCGGATAGATGCCTGGTCCTCGACGATCAGGATGTCTGCCCTGATGATGTCCTCCCGTGCCGTTGTTCCGTAGATATACGCCGAGCGGATCGAAATGCCCCCGCAGTTTATCGTCGGTGTCTTCTTTTCAGCTCTACAAGACCCATTTCCAGCGGTTTATTGGCCGAAGCACCGGAAAAACCGTGAAAGAGAGTTCCATCACATCCCTAAGTAGGCTTTTCGGGCACGGGTGACTGTAACGGCCCCCGCGGTGACCACCCGTTTGCGAGTCCGCCGCGCCGGACTGGCCTGGAGAGGGGTGTTCAGGCGCAGGACAACCGTCTGACGCGCGTCGGGTCGCTGGTGGAGCTAGTCTTCTTTGACCTCGAACTCGGCGTCGATCACCTCGTCCCCGCCGGGCACGTTCGCTGGTTCGGGTTGCGGCTCGCCGGCAGGTCCGCCGGCCGGTCCTTCGGCCGGTCCGCCAGCTTGCTCCTCGGCGCTCTGGGCCTCGGTGGCCTTGGCGTAGATCGCCTGCGCCATCTCGTGCGCGGCTTTCTCGGTCTCCTCGAGCGCCTCGCGGATCGTCGAAAGGTCGTCGCTGTCCTTGACCCCCTTGAGCTTCTCGATGCAGGCCTCGATCTTGCTGCGGTCCTCTTCGGGGATGGTCTCGGCGTGCTCCTTGAGGTTCTTCTCGGTCTGCCAGACGATCGTGTCCGCCTGGTTGCGCGCCTCGACCAGCTCCTTCTTGGCCAGGTCCTCCTCGGCGTGGCTCTCGGCGTCCCGCTTCATCTGCTCCACCTCCTCCTTGGACAGGCCGGAGGAGGACTTGATCTCGATCGACTGCTCGGTGCCGGTCCCCTGGTCCTTGGCCGAGACCTTGAGGATGCCGTCGGCGTCGATGTCGAACTTGACCTCGATCTGCGGCACACCGCGGGGGGCCGATGGGATGCCGGTGAGCTGGAAGCGGCCCAGGGTCCGGTTGTCATTGGCCATCGAGCGCTCGCCCTGCAGCACGTGGATGTCGACGGCCGGCTGACTGTCGGCGGCGGTCGAGAAGACCTCGGAGTGCGAGGTCGGGATGCTCGAGTTGCGCTCGATCAGGGTCGTCATCACCTGGCCCAGCGTCTCGATGCCCAGCGAGAGCGGCGTGACGTCGATCAGCAGCACGTCGCGCAGCTCCTGGTCGCCGGAGAGGATGCCGCCCTGAATCGCGGCGCCCAGTGCGACCACCTCGTCCGGGTTGACCGACTTGTTCGGCTCCTTGCCGAAGATCGTCTTGCAGATCTCCTGCACGGCGGGGATGCGGGTCGAGCCGCCGACGAGGATCACCTCGTCGATCTCGCTCGGGTTGAGGTTGGCGTCCTGGATCGCGCTCAGGCAGGGCTGCCGCGTGCGATTGATCAGCCCCTCGACCAGCGCCTCGAACTGGGCCCGGGTGACCTTGACCAGCAGGTGCTTCGGGTTGCCGTCGACGGCGGTGATGAAGGGCAGGTTGACCTCGGTCTGCAGCGAGGTGGAGAGCTCGCACTTGGCCTTCTCGGCCGCTTCCTTGAGCCGCTGGAGGGCCATCTGATCCTCGCGCAGGTCGATCCCCTGCTCCTTCTTGAACTCGTCGGCGATGAAGTTGATCAGCGCCTGGTCGAAGTCGTCGCCGCCCAGGTGGGTGTCGCCGTTGGTCGAGAGCACCTGGAACACGCCTTCGCCCACCTCGAGGATCGA
>CAZANL010000612.1:0-3459 GCA_964486115.1 uncultured Planctomycetota bacterium | reverse complement strand
AGGTGGCCGATCTGCTCTTCCGCTCTGGCTGCCGCCACCTGAACTACGCCCCCGAGAGCGGCTCCCCCCGGGTGCTCGAGCAGATCAAGAAGAAGATCCAGACCGATCGCATGCTCGCTTCGATCCGGGACGGTCAGCGCGCCGGGCTGAAGATCAAGGCCAACATGATCTTCGGATTTCCCGACGACGCATGGAAGGACGTCCTGAGGAGCTATCTGTTCATCATCCGAATGGCCTTCGCCGGAGCCCACGACATGGGGCCATACCTCTACGCCCCCTATCCCGGAACAGAGCTGTTCGACCAACTGGTGGCGCGGGGAAAGATCACCCTCGACGAAGCCTCTTTCGAGCAGCTGATGACGTTCGACGACCCGGCCTACAGGCTGTCGTTCTGCGAGCGCTTCACCGCGGGCCAGCTCAACCTGATTCTCTGGGTCAGCGTCCTGTTGTTCTACAGCGCAAGCTTCCTGCGCCGCCCCTGGCGGCTGCTCCAGCTGACCTATCACCTGACCACCCGCAGCGCCCAGACCAAGCTCGAGAAACAGCTGGCGCACTCCCGACGTAAACGAAAGGCCCTCAAGGCCTCTTCGAGTTGATCCGCGGGTCTCGAGCTGCTACTCTTCGGCGCGGCTCGAGTCACCAGCCAGTCGGAGTTGAATGCCGCCAATCCAGCTGCGCCCCTTCCAGATCCCCATCAGCTGCTGGCCGACGACCCGCACCTGATAGTCGCAAGGGATGATGATCCCCGAGCCCTGGATCAACTCGTATTCGCTGAAGTCAACCCGATTGCCGATGATCTTGCCCTTCCACAGCGTCTTGCTGTCATTGGTCGCCAGCCAGTGGATCTTGCCCCAGATCGTGCTGCCTGTCCGCTTGGTGACCTCCAGCCCCATGAAGTAGGTCGGGTAGCCATCCTGCAGACAAATTCCTCGCCAGTGGCTCCCCGCGGCCAGCGCACTTGCTCCGTACGGGCCTCCGGAGACCCTGGCAATCATCTCCTCCGCAGACTCACCACCGATCAACGAGAGTACGGCCAGGAGACGTTGTCGGCGCACCGTCTGGGCGGTGATCTTCATCCGTACACGACGGATACTGACCAGCAGCGCCTCCACCCGCCACCGCATCTCCATGCTCCCCTTGCCCTTCAAGGCCTGGCGCAGCTGTGGCCTCGCCAGCTCCCCGAGCCGGACCAGCTCGGTGCTCGCCTGCTCCCGTGTCTTGTAATTCCGGTCGTCCAGCCGCTCGATCAGCTCAGCAATCCGCTGGCGCTGGTCATGTCGGTCCTTGGCTAGGCTGAGGACCTCGCCAATCAAGGCCAGACTCTTCTCGCCGGCACAGGCCAGCGCCCACCGCGCACGACGACTCGCGGACGGATCCTTGCCCATCAGCGCTTTCAGGTGAGCCGACAGGTCTCCGGCATAGGGGCTGGCTTGAAGCAACTCGACACTGACGTTGTCCAGGCCCCAGCTTTCAGACTGCTTGCCGGCCAGACAGATTCCGTAGAAGCTCAACAGCAGCTCCGTGCTGGTGTGCGGAAAGACGACCTCGATACGGTATCGACTGTCCGCCCGCTTCACCCCGACGTCCGAGTACTTCCATGTGTACCCCAGCGCGCCAACCGCCGCCGCGCCACTCCCGGGCTCGGCCTTGAACTGCCCGAACTCCCCCGGCCAGGCCTGGGTCCAGCCCTTGCGAAAATACGCATTGGAGAACGTGGTGTGAATCAACACACGGGACTCGACGTCCAGCCCCCACTGATCTGGACCGATGATCTTGTTGGCCCCGCTGACTTGTCGGTCACCACTCCAGCGACCGATGATCAACAGGTCGAACCGCAGACGAACGAAGTGGTGGTCCGCCAGGTCGTCGAGCGTCAGTCGCACGACGTCGTTGCTGAACCGGCCGAGAAACTTGACCTTTCCGGACGGGGTTGTTTCCACGGTCTTGCGGGACCAGACTTGATCTACCTCACCGTCGAAATCGGCTTCGTACGCCGGACCGGCAAGTACGCTCGCGGCGAAACCGCAAGCCATCCAAATCGTCAGCAATATCAGCCGCATCTACCCTCTATGATAAAGGTGGTTCCAGCACGAATGCCACGTTATCCACCCATCTTTTTGATCCACTTCCGGATCCTCAGGCGCTCCAGGGGCGGTGCAATGGGCAAGGCTTTGTCGAGAGCCTTCAGCGCGCCACGCCGATCACCGCTGCGTGCCAGCGCTTGGGCCAGACGAACCCAGGTGCCCCAGCGGTCGGGTGCGAGCCGGGACGCGCGCTGGTAGTCCGCCACAGCGCCCGCCAGGTCCCCCTCCGCGTCCCGTGCGGCACCTCGCTCATCGTAGGCTTCGGCGTGCTTCGGATTCAGGCGGATGGCCTCGCTGAAACTCACGATCGCGCCTCCACGTGCTCCTTGCTTCAGGCGAACCAGAGCCCTGTTGTAGTGACAAGAGGCGTTGTCTGGATCGAGCCGGATCGCCCGGTCGAAGTCTGCCAGCGCCCCGTCCAGCTGCTCGAGCTGGTAGTGGGCGTGTCCCCGATTGTAATAGGCCCCGGCATTGAGCGTGTCGAGCGAGAGCAGCGCATCACAGTCGGCCATTGCGCCGGCATAGTCTCGGCGGGCCAGTCGCTCCCGACTGCGACGCAAATAGAACCGGACCAGCTCTCTGCCCACCTGGGCGTAGCGACGGGCCAATGGCAAGTTCCGCGCGATCATCTCCTCCGTCCGGTTGCTCAACCCCAGGTCGTGGAACAGGTTGATCATCCGGGCCTGCTGAAGCCCCAACAACGCGGGCTGGCCGGTCAGCCAGTCGGTCGGTGCGATCTGCTCTGGAGCTAGCACGTGAGCTGTCAGGTAAGCCGCGTTACCCCGAACGCGACGGACCAGCACCAGAAAGATCGTGTCGGCATAGACCAGTGCCCACCGGCCGGAGGACAGCAGGTTGGCCACTCGCTGCCGGGCACCGTCCAACATCACCTCGGCCACGATCCAGTTGATCTGGTGCTCTCGGAGCAGCCGGGCGAGCAATGCGTCATCTTCGATGGCCTTGATCGAGCCCACCATGAACGACACGGGGTAGCTCTCGAAACGCGGATCGACGAACACCTTCTTCTCGGGATAGAGCCCCCAGATCAAGGCGTTTCCGGCGTACCAACCGAGATTGAGCATCTTCCCCCGCGGCGGGTTCTCGCGAAGGAAAGCGGTCGCCTCATCGGGCCAGCTGCCGAGCTTCTTGCCCAGCCCGGCCTCCGCACCGAACAAAGCGGGCATCGGAGCGATCCAGAAAGCCTTGACCAGACCGAAAGCGATCAGCAGCGCGAGCGCCGCAGAGCCGAGCCTCACAACCCGCCACGGATCGCCCTGCTGAACCCGAAGGCTGTTTCGCGCGAACAGCGCGATGCTCAGCGCCGAGAAATAGGCCAACCCCCGAATGGCCAGGATCGGCAGGACCAGCGCGATGA
>CAZANL010000611.1:1323-3492 GCA_964486115.1 uncultured Planctomycetota bacterium | reverse complement strand
GTTGGTCATCGCCCCCGCGCCATACGTGGTCACCAGACCGGCGACCGTCGGCGCGTGTCACGTGGCCGCGCACTGGTGCACGTTGTGCGTCCCGTAGGCCGCCCGCGCCATCCTCTGGAACAGGTAGTTCTCTTCGCCGGTGCAGCGGCTGGAGCTGATGAAGGCCAGCGCGTCCGGCCCGTGGGCCTCGGAGACCTCTCGCAGGCCTGCGGTCACCCGCTCGAGCGCCTCGTCCCAGCTGGCCTCGCGCAGCGAGCCGTCCGCGGCCCGAACCAGCGGGTGGGTCAGCCGGTCCGGGTGGTGGATGAAGTCGTTGGCGAAGCGCCCCTTGACGCAGAGATTGCCGTTGTTGACTGTGGTCCCCGGTGGCGGGCTGGTCACCTTGACCAGCCGGTTGGCCGCGCGATCGACATTCAGATCGAGCTGACAGCCCACCCCGCAAAAATTGCAGGTGGTGCGCACCCGTTCCAGCGAGCCCTCGTGCCCCAGCGCCATCTTCTCGGTCAGCGCCCCGGTCGGGCAGACCGCGATGCAGCCGCCGCACAGCTCACAGGTCGTGTCGGTCAGCGACTTGCCGTCAGCGGTGCCGATCGTCGTCTCCGGACCGCGGCCGGCCAGCGTGATCGCGCTGACCGCTTCCACCTCGTCACAGTAACGCACGCACTGGGCACAGAGAATGCAGCGGTCCTCGCGAAAGGCGATGAACCGGTTGACGTCTTCGGGGCGCCCCGCGCACCGCTGAACCACCGGCTCCCAGCGTCCCGCGGTGCCGTAAGACTGCGCCAGGTCGTTGACGTTTCCCCGGTCCTCGACCGTGTCGGCGGCGTGCAGGGAGAGGATGATTTTTCGGTTGCGACCGACGCGCTCGGTGGTGGTCTGGATCACCATTCCGGGGGCGGTCCGGTAGTGGCAGGCCGGCTGCATCAGCCGCGACCCCTCCACCTCGACCAGACACATCCGGCAGGCGCCGGCCGGGGCCAGTCGGTCGTCGTGGCACAGCGTCGGGATCTCGATCCCGAGCTGGCGCGCCGCCAGCAGGATCGTCTGTCCGGGCTGATGCGCCACCTGCTGGCCGTCGATCGTGATCATCGTCCGAACTCCTCCGGAAAGTGGCGCATCGCGCTGGTCAGCGGCCACGAGGCGGCCTGCCCCAGACCACAGATGCTGGCCTCGCCCATGCCCCACGACACCTCGTCCACGTAAGACAGCACGGAGGGGTCGCGCCCCGAGGCCAGATAGCGCTCGAGCACCTGTCGCAGGATCTGGGTCCCGATCCGGCAGGGGGAGCACTGGCCACAGGACTCTCCCTCGAAGAAGATCATCTGCGTCAGCGCCGCCTCGACCATGTCGACCGTCTCGTTGAGCACGACGACCCCCGCAGAGCCAAGCATCGAGCCGCACTCCTGCAACGACTTGAACCCCAGCGAGACATCTAGCTGACCGGCCGGCAAGAAACCGCTGGAGGCCCCGCCGGGCGAGAAGGCCTTGAGCGTGCCGACCGGCCCGCCGCCGAGCTCGAGCAGCTCGCGCATGGTGATTCCCAGCGGCGCTTCGTAGACGCCGGGCCGCGCCACGTGGCCCGACAGACAGTAGAGCTTGGTGCCCGGCTCGCCACGCCCCAGATCCCGGAACCACTCGGCCCCGCGGGTCAGGATCGCCGCAACACAGGCGATCGTCTCGACATTCTGAATCAGCGTCGGCTTGCCGCGAAACCCACACTCGACGGGAAACGGCGGCTTGATCCGCGGCATCCCGCGCTTGCCCTCGAGCGCCTCGAGCAGCGCCGTCTCCTCGCCGCAGATGTAGGCCCCGTGCCCGTCGACGAAGTGCCAGCGCACCGCGTCACCCAGCGCGGCCTCTTTCAGTGCCGCCTGCAGCGCGGCCTTGGCCGGACCGAACTCCCCTCGCACGTAGATGTAGATGTCCTCGGCCGCCAGCGCCTCGGCCGCGATGATCAGCCCCTCGATCACGAGGTGCGGCCGGCGCAGCATCACCTCGCGGTCCTTGAACGTGCCGGGCTCCCCCTCGTCGGCGTTGAGCACGACGTAGCGCTCCCGCTCGGCCTGGGCCCGGACGGCGTTCCACTTGAAGTAGGCCGGAAAACCCGCGCCGCCCCGGCCCTGCAGCCCGGAGAGCTCGAGCTGCGCACAGACCCAATCGGCACCCTGC
>CAZANL010000611.1:0-1285 GCA_964486115.1 uncultured Planctomycetota bacterium | reverse complement strand
GGGCGAGAAGCTGGCCGGCTTTCCCTCGGCCCGCAGTCGCTCCAGCAGCTGATCGCACCCGGCCAGCTTGCAGGACAGCCCCTGACAGACCCAGACGCCGGCGTCCGGGTTGGCCAGCAAGTGGTAGAAGGTGGCTACACCGTAGAGGTCGGCTTCGGGGACCCCGGTCTCGCGATGAACCTGGGCCACCGCGCCGGGCCGCAGACCACCCGCTTCTTCCAGAAGGAACAGCCCCTCTTCCCGCCGTGCGTTCTTGGGCAGCATCCCGGCATTATACGCAAGTCGGCTGCTCCTGCCGAGACGCGAGGTGGCTCAGTTGATCCGCGGGCGCCAGAACTTGTCCGAGCCACGCGCGGCGTCCATCGCGCGCAACACCCTGACCGCCTCCAGGCCGGTCTCGATGCAGCGCCCCTCGGCGTCATGCTTGGCGCCGGTCTCGATGAACTCGTTGCGCAGCCGGTTGGCGTAGATCGCGCAAACCGTACCCGCACGCATCCCGCCCATACCGGCCAGGGTGAACAAGGTGGAGCTCTCCATCTCGAGGTTCTTCACGCCGGTGGCGCCCAGCTGTTCGTCCAGGTTCGCGAAGCGCGGCGGAAAGCCGGGCACCTCACGCCCCTGCGCACCGTAGAAGCCGCTGGCGGTGGCGGTCAGGCCGACGTGGTACTCGAAGCCCTTGCGCTCGCAAGCCTCGATCATCGCCAGCACTACCTCATGGTGCGCCACCGCTGCGTGGCCCTCCGGCACGAAAAAGGTCGAAGTGTTCTCCAGGCGCACCCCGCCGGTCGATACTACTAGCTGGCCGACCGCGCATTCGGACTGCAGGCCGCCACACGAGCCGATCCGCAGCAGCGTGGGCCGGTCCGCGCACTGCGCCAGCTCGATCACCGCGATCTCGGTGTTGTCGCAGCCGATTCCGGTCGCCATCACGGAGAGCTCGCCACCCTGCCATTCACCGGTAAAGGTCACGTACTCCCGGTTTCGGCGCTCGACCCGGACCGAATCGAACAGCCCGGCCACCCGCTCGGCGCGGGCCGGGTCACCACACAACAGGATGTACGGTGCCAGCTCACCCGGGGCCACGCCGATGTGATACTGCCGCCCCTCAGCGTCCTTGACGACTTCGGCCGACTCGAACGACACCGACTAGTAGCCCCCGCCCGACCCGGCGCCCGGCACCCCGCACTGACTGACGATCATGACCCCTGCGCTCGCGCCGATGCGAGTCGCCCCGGCCATTACCATCAGGTCCGCCCGCTCACAGTCACCCACGCCACCCGAGGCC
>CAZANL010000610.1:0-3500 GCA_964486115.1 uncultured Planctomycetota bacterium | reverse complement strand
GACTCGGCGATCACCGCCAGCGCCCTCTCCGGCGTGGTGCCCTTGCGATAGCTGCGGGTGGTGACCAGCGCATCATAGGCGTCGGCCACGGCAATGATCCGAGCCCCCAGCGGTATCTCCTCTCCAGCGATCTGGCACGGATATCCATTGCCATCGTACCACTCGTGCTCGAACTTGATCATGTCGATGATCTCCTGAAAACCCTCGAGCGGAGCGAGGATCTTCTCCGCGACCAGAGGATGCGTTTTGATATGCTCGAACTCCTCGTCGGTCAAGTGGCCGGGCTTGTTGAGGACGTTGTCACGAATGCCGATCTTGCCGATGTCATGAAACAGTGCGGCCAGCCGGATGTGCTCCACGTATTTTCCATTTAGACCCATTTCCCGAGCAATGCGGACCGACATCTCGGCCACCCGGCGCGAGTGGCCCTCGGTATAGTCGTGCTTGGCCTCCAGCGCCACTTCCAGCGCCTCGATAGTGGCCAGAAACTGCCGTTTGAGTTCCTCTTTCTTCTCCCATACCTCCTTGGTCCGACCTAGCACTCGGTCTTCGAGCGTCATCTCGTAGATCCGCGTCTGGAGACGATCAATGCGGTTCTTGCAGGCCAACTCGATTCGCAGGTGGAGAGTCTGCGGAGTGGTCGGCTGAATGACGAAATCCGAGATCCCACTGTGCAGCGCCTCGGGAATGACATCACACAGGTCGCTGGGACAGACCAGCATGCACTCCATGTCCTCGCAGACCGACCGCACCGTCTCGGTCAGCTCGCGCGCGTATAGTCGAGCGTCGATCAGCACCACCTCAGCCGGCTCGGCGCGAAGGGCGCTGACCGCCCCGCTTGCCGAGTCGCACAGTCGTACCGTGTGCCCACTGGCCCTCAGCGCCTCGAAGTCGATCCCGAGATCCTCGTCGAGCGTGATGACAAACAGATTCCCCATGTAAGAAGGATTGTAGCCAGAGGTATTTAAGGTGTAAAGTCCGACCCCTGATGAGAACAGTCGCAAAGACCCTCTGCAATCGTGACTGCCCCGATGCCTGCCAGATCGTCGCAACGATCGAGGACGGCCGTGTGGTGCGCCTACGGGGCGACCCCGAGCATCCCGTCACCCAGGGTTTTCTCTGCTACCGCACCAATAACTTTCTCAGTATGCAGTACGGCCCAGATCGACTAACCCAACCGCTGCTACGCAAGAACGGCGAGCTCCAGGCCGTTTCGTGGGCCGAAGCCCTGGATACTGCAGCCCAGCGACTCTTGAGCATCCGAAAGGAGTCGGGACCCGAGGCGATCTTTCACTATCGCAGCGGAGGATCGCTCGGCATGCTGCTGCCGCTAGCAGACTACTTCTTCGAGCAGTTCGGACCGGTCACCGTCAAACGGGGTGACATCTGCTCCGGAGCAGGCGAGGCCGCTCAGGAGTTGGACTTCGGCATCTGTGAAAGCCACGACCTGTTCGACCTGACCAACGCCCGTAATATCCTCATCTGGGGCAAGAACATCTTCGTCTCGAGTGTCCATACCATCCCGGTTCTCAAGAAGGCGCGAGATGCGGGAGCGGGCCTGGTGCTGATCGATCCCGTGCACCAGCAGACCGAGACGATCTGCGACAAATTCGTTCAGCCCCGGCCCGGTAGAGACTTCGCCTTGGCCATGGCGGTTGCCCAGCAACTGTTCGAGAGCGGCTGGACCGACCCTGCCGCGGCGACCTACTGCGACAACCTCGACGAGTTCCGAGCGCTGGCTTACAGCCTTCCCTTGGCCGACTGGTGCCAGTCTGCCGGCGCCTCGCCCGAAGAGGTGCAGGACCTGGCCCGACGGCTGCACGAGGGGCCGACCGCGATTCTGGTCGGCTGGGGCATGGGGCGCCGCAACGGTGGCGGAGGCACCATCCGCACACTGGATGCCCTGGGCGCGGTGTCGGGCAACCTCGGGCGGCCCGGGGGCGGGGTGTCCTACTACTTCCGTCGCGGAGCAGCCTTCGACCAGTCCTTCATCCAGGGTCGAGGTGCCGCCCCACGGACCGTCTGCGAACCCCTCTTCGGGCTCGAGCTGCTGAAAATGAAGCCACCCATTCGAGCAGTCTGGATCACCGCAGGCAACCCGGTCGCGATGCTTCCCCAATCGGACACGACCATCCAGGCGCTGCGCAGCCGGGAGTTCGTCGTCGTCGTCGATTGCTTCATGACCGACACCGCAGCGCAAGCCGATCTGGTGCTCCCAACCACCACGATGCTCGAGGCGGACGATCTACTGGGAGCCTATGGACATCACTGGATCGGCGTAGCCCAGCCTCTCGTACCCCCGCCGCCAGGTGTCCTCAGCGACCTGCAGATCCTCCAGGGATTGGCCGAGCGGGTTGGGCTGGGGTCGATACTGGCGGGAGGCGCCAGGGACTGGAAACGACGAATGATCGAGCCCAAGCTGGGGTCTCACGCTGTGACCCTGGAGACCCTGGAGAACGGACCGGTGCGCAGCCCGCTGCCTGACCGGGTGTTGTTTGCCGACCGCCGCTTCCCGACGGAGAGCGGGAAGGTCAACCTGATCACCGCGCCCCCCCCAGCCAGCCCCACCCCACCCCCCGAATACCCGTTGATGCTGCTGTCACTCTCGACCAAACGGTCCCAGGCATCACAGTGGTCTGCCCAGCTGGACGGACCGGCCGTGCTGACGGTTCACCCCGATGCCGCTGGCGGACTGGGCGAAGGAACCATCTGTCGCATCGAATCGCCGGTCGGCGCGATGACGGTCCGGCTACGCTTCGACGAGCGCCAGCGTCGTGACGTCGCACTCATCCCCAAGGGCGGGCACCACCGAGACGGTCGTTGCCCGAACAGCCTGCTCCAGGCCCGAATCACTGATCTGGGCGAGGGCGCCTCGCTCTATGACGAGTTCATCCGCATTCTGCCGCGGTAACGGTTATACTGAAACCAGTCAAACCCGCTGATATCAGGAGGTTGTTCCGGATGATCAAGATGCACTTTGCACTCACCTTGTTGCTGGTGCTACCCCTGGTCGGTTGTGTCGACTACGAAGACACCATCGTGTTCCAGGCGGACAGTTCCGGGAAGATCACCATCAACTACAGCGTCGACCTGCAAACGATGCAGGCGATGGAACAGATGATGGCCGGCTTCCTGCAAGGGCCGGATGGCAAGAAGCGGCTCCAGATCCCCGTGTCCTTCAAGAAGGAAGAGATCGAGCAGCAGTTCAAGGCCGAGGGCATCAAGGTCGAGAAGATCAAGATCACGGACAAGAAGAAGGATGAGACGACGACCCGGCACGTCCACGTCGTCGTGACCTTCACCCACGCCGACAAGCTGAAGAGAATCAAGTACTTCAAGCAGATGCCGATCCGCTTCAGCAAGGTCGAGCAGAAGGACCAACCTGCGCAATTCACATACGAGCGTAAGATCGGGCTCGACGTCAGAAAGCTCGTCGGCACGCAAAAGAAGGAAAAGGGCAAGCCAGCGATCGATCCGCAGACGCTCGATCAGGTGTTTGT
>CAZANL010000609.1:0-3504 GCA_964486115.1 uncultured Planctomycetota bacterium | reverse complement strand
CGTCCGCGTACTCGACTCGGGCGTGGTGGACAACACGCCCTACTATGCGATGGACCTGATTCGCGGGGAGCCACTGGACGAGTTGATCCGCAGCCATGTGCTGAAGCGCACCGAGATCATCCAGATTGCGATCGGGATCTGCGAGGCCCTGCAGTATGCTCACGAACATGGCATCCTGCACCGCGACCTGAAGCCCGGCAACGTCCTGATCGACGAAAAAAACCGCACTCGCTTGTTCGACTTCGGACTGGCCAAGCTGCTGGCCCCTGACGCCACTCAGTTGACGCAGACCGGCTGGATCGTCGGCACACCCAACTACATGTCCCCCGAACAGACGCGCGGCCTCCCACTGACGACCGCCTCGGACATATTCAGCATGGGCGCCCTGTTCTACGAGATGCTTTGCGGCGAACTGGCTTTCCCGGGAAGCGACTGCAACGACGTGCTGCGTGCGATCATCGAAAGCAACCCGCAGGCCCCATCACATTACGATCCGACCATCGACCCACGCCTGGACGCGATCTGCCTCAAGGCGCTGCGGAAAGCCCCCGAGGAGCGCTACCTCTCGGCCAAGGTGATGGCGCACGACCTGTCCAACCACAGCCGCGGGGCGCGGCTCATCGCTTTCGGAGCCGGCCCGCTCGGCCAGACGCTCATTCACCTGCGCAAGCGCTGGCGGGTCTGGGCGCTGACACTGCTGGCCGGCCTGTTCGCAACCGCTTTCGTCAGCTGGCGTGTGCAGACCCTGCGACGCTACAGAGCCCGAATCACCAGACTCGAGCAAGACGTTCAGCAACTGTCCAGCGAGCGATCGGAGAGACGACGTCGGCTCCGCACTCGAGATGCTCGGATCAACTACTACCGTGGGCTCTATCTGGTGGGTGAAAGTCGGCACAGCGAAGCCGTGCCACTGTTCCGCAAAGCGTGGCGGCAGGATCCCGATTTCAACGAAGCTCGGTCCCAGCTGGCCGCCACGCTACACCACCTGGGCAAGGCAGCAAGATCCGCCGGGAAACTAGAGGACGCGGCCAAATATCTGCGCGAGGTCATCCGCCAAGCACCAGATCGGGTGGAAGCCTACGTGCAACTGGTGGAAGCCTTGAGGGCTCTGGGCAACATCGAGCGGGCCCAATACTATTGCCGGATCTACGTTCGCCGTCGGCCCCGTGACATACGGGGCCAGTTGCTCTTGGGCCAGATCGAACTAGACATCGGCCGGCTCTCCGCCGCTCACGACCGCGCTCAACTCGCACTCTCGATGGCCCCCGGCTCAGCCAAACCCTGGTGCCTGCTCGGCAGGATCCTACTCGCGTCGGGACAGACTGCTCGAGCAGTCGAGGCACTCGATCACAGCATACGCATCAGCCCGTCCTGGGAGGCGCACCACACGAGAGCTCAGGCCCGGATAGTCCAGGAGAAGATGGACCTGGCGCTGGATGACACGACGCAGGCGTTGCGACAGCGACCGGGGGATATTCGCACCCTCCTGCTGGCTGGGAGAAGTCGAATAACGCAAGGCAAGAAAAAAAAGGCTCGAGCTGCCCTGGAGCAGGTGCTCGCGGGACAAGCTCCCAGCCAGCTCGAAACGGTGAAATGCCATGCGCACGCCAATTATCACCTGGATCGTGCCGAGGAGGCACTCCGCTGCCTTCTCAGCTGGCGCCGGCTGGAGCCCCACAACTACCAGCCATTGCGCATGATGGCGACCCTCCTGCAGAAGATGGGCCAAACTGAACGAGCGCGAGAAGCCTGGAGCGAGGTGCTGCGTCGCAGCCCCAACGACGAGACGGCGCTCGAAGCGCTGCGCAACTTGCGCAACCGCTAGCTAGCTATGCCATCCGCTTCCACATCTGGCAGCGCAGCGTCACAGCCGCCCCGGCCTGGACGATGGAGGCCAGACCCGGCCGGGCGGTAGTGGGTGTTAGCCACCCGCAGAGTCGACCCGGTGACCCACCAGCCTGCAGCCGCCTGCGGGCGCGGGCTCTTTCAGGAACCTACGCCACGGGCTGGCGGATCGATCTGATGGTCTCAGAGTTGTGGCTTGCGGACCAGGCAGCAGAAGATATTGCGTCGGTGCTTGAGTTCGCCGAAGCCCACCTGTTGGAGCCGCTTCGGCACGCGGCTGGTCCCCGCGACGCCTTTCTGCATCCCGGGCCGGCCGAGGTAGTGCAGCAGTAGTCCTCCAGGGGCCATCACCCGATACAGCTCCTGGTAGAAGGGCCGCCCGTAGAGGTCGCCCGTTCGGCGACCCATTCGGGGCGGGTCATGCACGATCGCCCCGAACATGTTGTCGAGGAGATCTCGGATGACCTTGCGAATGTCGCCGATTCGAGTCTCGATCGCGGGGTGGGAAAGGCCTTCGGACCAGGGGTTACGCCGACGCAGCACGAGCACCTCGGGACAGACCTCGACCGAGAGCACCGACCGGGCGCCCAGCTGGCACATGTGGGTCGCCACGTACCCCAGCCCCCCGCAGGTGTCCAGCGCCTGTTGGCCCGCGGGCTTGACGGCCCGGGCCATTGCCAGCGTCGACTCCCAGGGATCGGCGGAGTGCCGCAGATGCATCTGGATCCCGTCCAACTCCAGAGCGGGCGGCCCGGCCTGGGAGGGCCTGAGTGTTGCGTATCGCTTGGAGAAGATCTCGAGCGGCTCGTACGTTGCCCCGACGAGCTGGAACACCCGCTGATCCTTCTTGATCACCCGCTCCAGCCCGGCCAAGGGCAACTCGACCGCACCGCTGATCAGCCTGTCCTGAAGCCTTCGAACGGTGCAGCGGGACCTCTGCAGGTCCAGGCTAGTTTCGACAGACTCCCCCTCAGAGAGCTCTAGAAGCGCCTTGGCGCAGTTTGAGCTGAGCCAGACCCGTTTCTCCATCGACGGCTGTGGTTGCTGATTGAAGTCAGGCATGCGGCTGATATAATCTGCATGGGTGCCTATCTTTAGGATTCAGGCCAAGCACATGGCCGGCACCGCAGCGGTTGTACCGCGAAACACCGGTTGACTCAATAGCAACCTCACCAACTCCCGGGCAGCTTGATATACCTCCCCGGACAGCCAAATCAACGAAGGAGAACAGGTAATTGGCTACGAAAAGAAAGCGTGCCAATCCCAGCCCGGCAAAGCTCCAAC
Organism: uncultured Planctomycetota bacterium; assembly: GCA_964486115.1. Classification (GTDB taxonomy): domain Bacteria; phylum Planctomycetota; class JACQVV01; order JACQVV01; family CAZANL01; genus CAZANL01. The sequence continues at coordinate 375 of CAZANL010000609.1, read as the reverse complement.
CTGGCGAAGTCCAGACATACGGGTTCGGATCGGACGAAACGCTAACAGCGGATAGCGACTGGCCTAGCAGCCTCGATATAGACAAACAGATCAAGGAAAAAGCGGAGCCCAAGAAAGCGAAGAAAAAGTCGGAAAAGAAAGCCAAGCAGAAGGTCGTCGAGGCACCAGCGCAGGACGAGCAAGAACCAGCATCGGTGCAGCAGGAAGCGACAAAGCCCTCGGAGGAGGGCAAACAGCAGAAGCCAGCGGCCAAGAAATCCCGCAGCCAGCGGGGCAGGGGCAGGGGCCGAAAGCTTAAAGGCCAGAAGGACGAGCAGCCCAAGGACGAGCAGCCCAAGGACGAGCAGCCCAAGGACGAGCAGCCCAAGGACGAGC
>CAZANL010000608.1:2858-3509 GCA_964486115.1 uncultured Planctomycetota bacterium | reverse complement strand
CGGATTTGGGTCTGGAGCAAGACACGCTCGTTGTAATCACCTCGGATCACGGTGGCCATGGAAAGATCCATGGAACCCCGCTCGCGGTGGACATGAACATCCCCTGGATTTGCTTCGGGCCAGGCATCCGTCAGGGGTATCGCTTGATGCGCGAGATCCGGACCTACGACACGGCGCCGACGGTGCTTCAACTGCTCGGGATCCGGGTGCCGAAGCAGATGCAGGGCCGACCGGTCAGCGAGGTGTTCGCATCGGCCGGTCCCAAGCGGGGTGGAGCCGAGACGAACAAGTCGGAGCGGAAAGGCGAATCTCGAGACTAGTCTGCCCTCGCGGGTGCGCCTTCGAGGCCAGCTCGCGGACGGCCCTGGTCCTGTCGGTCCTGTTCGCTTCCCTCCCAAGCTCCTGCCACGCTGTATTTTGGGGCGCCGGTCTCTCGCTGGAGGCACTTTCCTCTCCGCACCATTGAAGATCAGCGTGGTTCTGGACGAGGTGCTGAATCCACAAGATGTGGCTTCCGAAAGGCGCAAGGACCCCGCATGTTGACGGCGTCCCAGCCCTGTGATAGGCTGCGATAGCGTGACCGGACCCATCTCTGGCTGTCGTGCCGCACCGATGCCAATCCAGAAACTACCACCCCACATCGTCAATCAG
>CAZANL010000608.1:0-2848 GCA_964486115.1 uncultured Planctomycetota bacterium | reverse complement strand
CCGGCGAGGTGGTTGAAAGACCCGCCTCGATCGTCAAGGAGCTCTGTGAAAACTCGGTGGATGCCGGCGCTCGCAGCGTTCGGGTGACAATCGATGGCGGCGGCATGGACCGCATCCTGGTCGAAGATGATGGCTGTGGGATCCCGGCCGACCAGCTGGAACTGGCCCTCGAGAATCACACGACCAGCAAGCTGCGGACACCAGAGGATCTGTTCTCGATTCGCACGCTCGGGTTTCGCGGCGAGGCGCTGGCTTCGATCGCGGCTGTGTCCCGGCTGCGGCTATCCTCTTGTGTGGAAGGCAGTGACGGGGCTGAACTGGCGGTTGCCGGCGAGGATCGCGGAGAGGTCGAGGCCCGTGGGTTGCCGGTTGGCACCTCGCTGGAAGTCCGAGACCTGTTCTTCAACCTCCCTGCACGGCGCAAGTTCCTGGGCAACTCACGCGCGGAATCGAGCCGAATTCGCGAGTTGCTGACCAAGCTCGCGCTGGCCCATTCGAGCTGCGGCTGGCGTCTCGAGAGCGAGGGTCGCCAGGTCTTCTCCATCCCGGCCGATCTGTCACTGAAGGAGCGAATCAGCCGGTTGCTGGATCGTGATCTGGCGGATGAGTTGGTCGACTGCGAGTTCTCGTCGGAGGGGCTCCAGGCTTTTGCGTTGCTGGGACGTCCGCATTTGATGCGAGCGAACCGAAAAGGGCAGTACCTGTTCCTCAATGGCCGGGTGGTAAGCGATCGGTCTGTCGAAGCGGCCATGGCGGAATGCTATCGGGCTTATCTGCCGCCCAAGCGGTTTCCGGTGTGGTTTCTTTTCGTCGAACTGGACCCCGCGCAGGTTGACGTCAATGTGCATCCGCGCAAAGAGGAAGTGCGGATCAGCGGCGGACGCCGTCTGTTCGGCATCATCACCCGGGCAGTGGGGGCGGCCCTCTCGGATGGCGTCAAGCCGCCTCCCGCGCTGGTTGCCGATCGCCTTGCGCCGGCGACGGAGGAGCTGCAGTCAGTAAGTCCAGGCTCGAGCATTGAGCATCTCTCAGACTCGATCGAGCGTTATCACTCGAGCCCGACGGTGCGCAGCAGCCCGCGTCAGACCGGGGTGCTACCTTTCGGGACGGAGACACATCGGATCGACCCTCGCAAGCAGACGGGCCGGCGCAGTCCGGTGCCCTCGAGTCCCGAACCGGTGCGGGCCGAACGGGGGCAGGCCCATCAGTTCCACAACGCGGTGATCATCGAGGAGACCGATGATGGTCTGGCAATCATCGATCAGCACGCGCTCCACGAGAAGATCCTCTACAACAAGCTTCGCACGGCGTACGAGGCTGGACCGGTCTCGGCCCAGCAGCTGCTGTTTCCCGTGCCCGTCGACTTGACGGCAGAGGGCAAGGAGGCCCTGCTCACGGCTCAGGCGGAGTTGCTTCGAATGGGGCTGCATGTCGAGGATTTTGGGGATCAGAGCGTGGCGGTCTATGCGCTGCCGCGCCTGCTCGGAACGGTCGACCCGGCTGTTGTGGTGGAGGAGCTGGCGGCCCGGCTCGGCGCCGGGCAGCCACTGACTGGCGCTGGTGATCTGGTGCACCTGACGCTGGCCACGATGGCCTGTAAGTCGGCAATAAGAGCGGGCGATCGGCTGAGCTCGGACGAGATCGCGCTGTTGTTGAGCGATCGGGAATCCGCTGGCAGCCTCTACAGCTGCCCCCACGGACGACCAACAACGATCGAAATATCCAATGCAGAATTGGAGAAGCGCTTCCTGAGGCGCTAGAATTCCAATGGCCTCCGGGTGTCGGGATGTCACCGGAGGAGTAGGATGCCAAAACCGATGAAAGTTGCCGTCTTGATGGGCGGTCGGAATAGCGAACACGAGGTGTCTCTCTCGTCGGGTCGCGTGATCATCGATCATCTGGACCCATCGCAGTATCAGGTCAAACCGGTCAAGATCGACCAGGACGGGGCCTGGTGCACCCCTCCTGGCTATCCAGGCAAGTCCGCCCTGGAGACCCTGCATGCCGATGGCCGGGAGTGGCGGATGCGCCCAGGTCCCAGTCTGGGGCGCCTCGAAGAGGAGGAGGTGCAGGTTGTAATTATAGCACTCCACGGGTCTTACGGAGAGGATGGGACAATCCAGGGGATGCTCGAGATGGCCGGGATCCCGTATACTGGCGCCGGGGTCCTCGGCAGTGCGATGGCGATGGACAAGCTGCTGGCCAAGCAGATGATGGTCGGTGCCGGCATCCCGACACCTCGTTTTCGCAAGATCGAGTTGGGCCGCTGGCGTCGGTCGCCGCAGGCGATATGCATCCAGATCGCTGATGTGATCGGCTTCCCCTGCGTCCTCAAGCAACCCCAGATGGGCTCCTCGACCGGGATGGGGATGGTCAGCGACATTGCGCAGTTGCAGATACTCGCCGACCGGCTGTTCGAGTCTGCAGAGGTGCTGCTGGCGGAAAGTTATATGGGAGGGCGCGAGCTGACCTGCGGCGTGCTGGCTCGCGTCGGTGATGGAGGGCTACAGGTGCTGCCGGTTACCGAGATCAAGCCACGCAGCGCCGATTTTTTCGATTACGATGCCAAGTACCTGCCCGGCGCGTGTGAAGAGATCACCCCCGCGCCATTGGCCGAGCACCAGCGGGTGCGGGTACAGGCCACAGCGTTGCGTGTTCACAAGCTGCTGCGCTGCGGTCCACTTTCGCGCACGGACATGATACTGGGACATGATGGGGCGACTTACGTGCTCGAGGCGAACACCCTGCCGGGTATGACCCCGACATCATTGGTCCCGCAGGCGGCCAGGGTGGCCGGTATCTCGTTCGCCCAACTCCTCGAGCGGCTGATCGCGCTCGCCCTGGAGGA
>CAZANL010000607.1:0-3531 GCA_964486115.1 uncultured Planctomycetota bacterium | reverse complement strand
GACCCAGGGGCAGGCCCTGGTCTTTGCCGTCTTCCGCGACGTGCAGCAGCAGGCAGGCATCCGTCAGTTCCTCCAGAGTGGCCTGGAATGCGCGTAGTATTTCAGGCGGGAGTTCTCGGATGAAACCGACCGTGTCGGTCAGAATGATGCCTGAGTCGCTGGGAAAGCGCAGTCTGCGACTCGTTGGATCGAGCGTGGCGAACGCGGCGTCTTCGGTGAATACCTGACTGCCGGTGAGGGTGTTGAGCAGCGTCGATTTGCCAGCGTTGGTGTAGCCCACGATGCTGATCACGGGTAGATCCCGCTGATTGCGTAGGCTACGGCGCGTACTGCGTCGGTTCGAGAGCTTCTGGATCTCCTTCTCCAGCTTGGCGATGCGATCGCGCGCGCGTCGTCGGTCGATCTCGAGCTTGGTCTCACCGGGACCCCGTCCACCGATGCCGCCAGTCAGCCGGGAGAGTGCTTCATTCTTGGCCCCCAGTCGGGGTAGAGCATACTTCAGCTGTGCGAGCTCCACCTGGAGCTTGCCGCCGGCAGTCTTGGCTCGGCTGGCGAATATGTCGAGAATCAGCTGAGTGCGGTCGATCACCTTGAGGTCCGTCGACTCCGAGATCGCTCGTAGCTGTCCCGGGCGTAGGTTCCGGTCGAAGACCAGCAGGTCCACGCCGTGTTGCAGACTGGCCTGAACGATCTCTTCCAGCTTGCCCGGTCCGATCGCCGTTCGCGGATGGAGCCCGGCACGTTGGTTGACAAATGTATGCGCCACCTCCACACCTGCCGTCCGGCACAGCTCCAGCATCTCTTCGTGGCGCTCTCCACTGCCGCGTTCGCCCTGCAGTTGGAGGGATACCAGAAAGCTGAGCTCCGGCGCCTGCGGCAGTCTACGGGAGGAGTGGCGTCCGAACTCCTCTTCGAGGTCTCGGATGAACCCGTCGAAGTTCAGATCAAACCAGCCCCCGGCCCGAATTTGCTGTGTCTCCGATGTCTTGCCCTCCGGGTTCTTGGGCAGCATATGGGCCCAGGAGATCTGCCCCGGATAGCCGTCGGACCGGACCTCGAATCCTGCCACCAGGTCCAATCGAAGGCGGCAAAGATCCGTCAGGTCCTCCTGGGTCAGCAGGTTGCCGTTCAGGCTGCTACGTAGGTAGCGGATCCCGCGGAATCGGCACGCACCAGACCGCTGTCGACCGATATCCGGCAGGTAGATCCGGTGATGGTCGCCGACGATGACTTGGGTCACGGTGCCGTTGCGATCGACGAGAACTCCGACGAGCCGGCGGATGTCGCGCGAGATCTGTGTCATACGGGTGACGAATTCGCGGGAGGCGGGATGCGGTGGGCGAAGACGACGGTGGGTGAGACGCTTGAGGAGCTTGAGTTGGTTGGGTTTTAGGCCTGAGATATTTCCATATATGCGAATCTGCGGTTACCCCCTGTGAAAAACTGAGTGGTCAGTCCTTCGACACTAAATAGTACCCTGCCTGTGGGGGAGAAGCAAAGAGTCTGGAACGACCCGTTGTGGTCAGACCCGCCTGGCGGCCGTCAGCAGATAGACCGCCTGGGCCCCTCGTTCGAGGAGGAGTTTGGAGCAGATATTGGAGGTTGCTCCGGTGGTCCAGACGTCGTCGACCAAGATCAATGCCGGGGGTGGCAGCTGGGCACCGACAAGAAAGCGTCGCCGAGCGTTTTTCAGCCGCTCCAGGCGGGACAGACCGGCCTGGCGGGGCCCGCGTTTGGCCCGCAGCAGGCCATCGAGGAGCGGTAAGTCGAGACTCCTCGCCAGGCGCGTTGCGATCAGTGCTGCGGGGTTGTATCCGCGACGGATGCGGCGCCATCTGTCCATCGGTACCGGCACAACCCCGCCGATTGTGGCTATCGAGACGGGCAAGTCCCGCGCGGCGCGGAGCACGAGTCGGGCCAGCGGGCGGGCCAGAGACGCTCGGCCCGCGTACTTGAACCGATGAATGGACTGTTTGATCGGACCCTCATAGCGGGCGCCGTGCCGTGCATGGCGCCAGATCCGGCGTCGTCTGCGGCACTCTCGGCAGACCTTGGTTGAGCTGCCGCGAGGGCGGGATAGACCGCATCGCGAACAGCGCAGCCCCGCAGAGCGCTCCAGGCATGATCTCCAGCAGGCGAAGCAGAAGACGTCATATCCGCTGCCCGTCAGAGCCTTGCGACAGAGCTGACAGGTGGGTGGCCAGACAAGGTCGGCTAGTCGGGTAGGAAATCTACGCATAGACGTGGACGGTACAAAACACGTGCCGTTCGGCATGGCCTCCTTGGCGTGTCATGTGGGCGAATCTGCTACAGGCCGACGTGCGCATTTGCAACCCCGGTCCACCAAGCCAAGAAACCAATGGATTCCTCCTTCGGGTGGTCAGTCAATTCCGATCCTCCCTTGGTCCTGCGGCAACGGTCTGGGTTGGTGGTTGAAAGATATAAATACTATGTTAGGGTAATGTTAGTGTACCGCTGGATACTTCATTTGGACATGGACTGTTTTTTTGTCTCGGTGGAGCGCCTCTACGATCCATCACTGGCAGACAGGGCGGTGGTCGTTGGTGCTGATCCTGGCGGTCGGGGGGTGGTTTGTGCGGCCAGTTACGAGGCCCGGCGTTTCGGTGTTCACTCGGCCATGCCGATCTCCCAGGCGGTGCGACTGTGTCCAGAGGCGGTCTTTCTGCGGCCCCGCGGTCGGCGTTATCGGTATTATTCGGCCAGGGTCCGGAGCCTGCTGGAGGATTTCGCACCGGAGGTCCGGCCGGCTTCCATCGACGAGTTCGATTGTGACCTGACCGGCTGCGAGCGGCTCTATGCGGGAGATCTGTTTGGCGCATGTCGTGGGATTCAGCAGAAGGTGCACCGAGTGCTCGGGTTACCTTGCTCGATCGGGCTGGCCACCACGCGGATGGTGGCCAAGGTCGCGGCGGGACGGGACAAGCCAGCTGGAGCGGTCTACGTGCCGGCCGGGGAGGAAGAGCGCTTTCTAGGGCCCTTGCCGGCGGAGAGCCTGCCCGGTGTGGGACCCAAGCTTCGCCCGTGGCTGCGGCAACTCGGGGTCAGGACGGTGGGTGATCTGGCTGGCCTGGGATCTCGCTATCTGGAAAATACACTGGGTCGCGTGGGGCGATCGCTCTATCTGCGCGCATTGGGTGGCGAGGATGGTGGTCAGCTACCGCTCAGCGAGGGGCAGAAGTCGATCAGCCGTGAAAGCACCTTTGGATCGGATACCGAAGACCCGCAGAGGATTCGGCGAACCTTGTCGGTGCTCTGTGAGGATGTATGTCGTCAACTGCGGGCCTGTGGCGCTCGAACGCGAGTGATCAGCCTCAAGCTGCGCTATTCCGACTTTCGCACCATCACCCGGGAGCAGCGAGTCTATCCGACCGACCTGGACCAGGAGATCTTTCGGGTGGTGCTGGGGCTCTGGAAGCAGCACGATACCCGACGCATCCGGATTCGTTTGGTGGGGGTGAAGCTGGCAAATCTGGAGTCGGGGGCCTGTCAAGGGCTGCTATTCGATGCCCT
>CAZANL010000606.1:0-3532 GCA_964486115.1 uncultured Planctomycetota bacterium | reverse complement strand
GATCGCGACCACCGAAGTGGCGGCCAATTTCCACGAGGGAGTGGCTGGTCATCTTCTTGGCCAGATACATGCAGATGTGGCGCGGAAAGGAAATGGTCTTGGTCCTCTTGCGCGACTGCAGGTCAACGAGCTTGAGGTTCATTTCCCGGGTAACGACATCGATGATGTCCCCTACCGAGACGTGGTCGGAGACCTCGAAAAGGTCCTTGAGGCAATCGTGAGCAAAGGGAAGGGTGACCTCCTTTACCTGTTTGAGCGCGGCCAGGGCAATGACCCGGTTGATCGCGCCCTCCAGCTCTCGAATGTTGCTGTCCACGTGCTCTGCAATGTAGGCGGCAACGTCCGGATTGAGCCGGAAGCCCTTGAGCTTGGCCTTCTGGTTGAGGATCGCTACGCGAGTTTCGAAAGCGGGTGCGTCAAACCGCGTCACCAACCCCCACTTGAACCGCGAGACGAGACGGTCCTCCAGCGTTGGGATCTCCTTGGGGGAGCTGTCGCTGGAGAGCACGATCTGCTTCTTTGCGTTGTAAAGTGAGTTGAAGGTGTGGAAGAACTCCTCTTGGGTGCGCTCTTTGTCCGCCAGGTAGTGGATGTCGTCGATCAGGAGCAGGTCCACGCGCCGGTACCGATTTCGGAAGTTATCCAGGTCCCTGCGCTCGATGGCCGAAATGAACTGGTTGACGAAGGTTTCGCAGGAAATGTAGTGCAGGCGAAAGTTTGGCCGACGGGCCAGGGTGGCGCGGCAGACCGCCTGAAGGAGGTGGGTCTTGCCCAGGCCGACGTTGCCATGAACGAACAGGGGGTTGTAGCTGAGGGCGGGCGCCTCCGCCACGGCCAGGCCGGCCGCGTGCGCCAGGTGGTTGCACGGCCCCACCACGAAGTTGTCGAAGGTGTAGGTGTCGTTGAGCTGGATCTGATCCTCGTCGTACAGCGACAGACGCGCCGTGTTGGAGCGCAGGTGATCGTTGCTGGACGGTCGAGCGTGCAGGCTGGCGCGGCAGTACTCCAGCTTGACGACCGGCCGGTTTCCGGTGACTTGTTCGCACGCCGCCTGAAGGATCGGCAAGAAATGGCGCGCGATCCAGTCCATGGTGTACCGGCTCGGCGCGACCAGCGTCAGCTGGTCATTATGCCATTCCCGGGGCTCAAGCCCCTGAAACCAGGTGCGGTACTGCGACGCCGAAACCAGCGTCCTTAGAGTCGCCTGAACCTTGGGCCAACAATCAGTCGAAACAGACCCCATTCTCATCCCCGTACAATTCAAACCCTAGACCGTGAAGAAACCAAGAATAGCGACCGAAGCGTTCGGGTCAAAGTGTGTGGGGCGAAGACCCCGGCAACAGAGCGGCCCGACACACCAGAGGTTCAGCGCTGCCCGGCGCTTACCGGATCCAAATTTCATTCGAAAAAATTGTCCGGGGGAGCTCTCGCTTGGCGAGTTCTTGGGGTGCTACGCAGTGGGCTTTTTCACAAGGCACTGTTAAGGCGGGTTTTAGGGCCCGGTGTCGGGCTGTGATCCCTTGAAATGGGGGGTTCCAGGGGATCGCATGCCTGAAAGTTTTCGGCAGAAACGACTAGCGTTGGGCGCAGTGACAACCCCGCAAAATGGCGGGTTTGAGGCGGGTTCGATTCACAACCCCAGTGTGGTGGAGAACAAGAGGAGGTCCGGTGATGCCGAAAACACCAGGCGAGCCGATCCTGAATTTGCGTACCCGGGTAGCCGCCGGACAGGCCCGGTGCTAGAATGTTTGCTTCACCAAGCCACAGGGCACCTCTTTTCCGGAGCGACAGCGCATGTTGTTGGGGCGCGTGATTGGAACTGTCTGGGCGACTCGCAAAGACGAGAAGCTGGAAGGCATGCGATTTCTCATCGTGCAAGAAGTCGACCTGGAGTTGGCCCCCAAGCCGGCATTCGTTGTCGCGGTGGACAGCGTGCAGTCCGGGGTCGGGGAGGTCGTGTTGGTGGCGCGAGGGAGCTCTGCCCGTCAAACGCGCATGACCAAGGACACCCCGGTAGACGCCGTGATCATGGCCAGTGTGGAGAGCCTCGAGTTTAGCGATCCCGCGGTGCTCGAGGCTGCGTACCAGAAGCGGCTGGCGGAGGTGCAGGCCCAGCTGGCGGGGTACCGTGAGAGCTAACGGATGACCCTGGAAGAGATCGAGAAGATCGTCCGCGAGAAGCTGGAGCGGGCGCTGGCGTCAGGGGCGGGTGCCGTCGGCGAGGGGCTGATCAACCAGGACGTGGTGCTGCGGGCCCGCACCAACGGCGGGAGGGTTTATCTCCAGCCAGGGGCGATCGTTACTCCACTGGCGCGGGACGAGGCGGAGAAGCACAACGTGGAGTTGATTCAGCCGGTGAATAGCCCGCGCCCGACCCGGGCAGGTTTGGGTCCGGCCAACCCGCGCCGGGTGGCGGTCGGCAGCGACCATGGCGGCTTCGAGATGAAGCAGCTGCTGGTCGACCACCTGCGCAGCCTCGGTTGTGAGGTCCTGGACCTGGGGACCGACTCCGAGGAGGCGGTGGATTACCCGGACATCGCGCACGAGGTTGCCCGCGCTGTGGCCACGGGAGAGGCCGGCAAGGGGTTGATCGTCGACGGAGTCGGCATCGGCTCGGCGATCGTTGCCAACAAGGTGCCCGGCGTCCGGGCAGCCAACTGCCACAATCTGTTCGAAATTCGCAACAGTCGGGAGCACAACGACGCGAACGTGCTGACGCTGGGGGGCCGGACACTCGGCAGCGAGCTGGCCAAAGCGATGGTGACGGATTGGCTGGAGGTCCCATTCGGTGGCGGGCGGCATGCCAAGCGGGTCGACAAGATCCGCCGGATCGAATCGGACTACACGAGCTGATGCCCGAGATGGCCCGCGTCATCGGTCGCCTTTGGGCGACCTCGAAGTACCCCGACATGGAGTCGGCCAGCCTGCAGGTGCTTGAGCCGCTGACCTGCGAACGTAAGCCCTGCGGTAGCCCGTTCATCGCGGTTGACACGGTGGGCGCAGGGCCGGGCGAGCTGGTGCTGTATGTCACGGCCTACGAAGCGGTTATTCCCTTTCACCGGGACCTGGTGCCGATCGATGCGTCGATTGTCGGCATTGTCGACGGGGTCGCATCGTCCACCGCGTCGCAGGAGAGCGACGAGGTGTCGCAGCGGGGAAAGCGGGGCGGGCCCGGATGATCCTCTCCCGCATAACAGGTACGGTCTGGTGCACCCGCAAGAACGAGCAGTTGGAGGGCAACCGCCTGCTGATCTGCCAGCCTGTCGCGCTGGACGGCAAGACGCCGGAGGGAAGCTCCTTTCTTGCCGTGGACGTAGTCGACGCCGGCGAGGGAGATCTGGTGCTCGTCAATGGCGAGGGCGGCGGGGCCCGGATTCTCTTCCAGAACGACCAGATCCCGCTACGCTATGTGATCGTGGCGGTGGTGGATGACGTGGAGGTGACGGCAGGATGAGCGACCTCGATCGCCTGGCCAAGCAGATTGCCCAAGAAGTTTACGAACAACTTGCCGGTAGCGTCAACGGCGCATCCT
>CAZANL010000605.1:1931-3560 GCA_964486115.1 uncultured Planctomycetota bacterium | reverse complement strand
AGCAACAACGCGACCTGAAAATGCTCTCGGACCCATGAACGAGCTCCCTCGTCTGTAGTAACCTCGCCCGTCAATTGCGCATCTTCGACACCCCGTAAGATCCGCCCGAAAAGCTGCCCCTGGGGGTAACCCATTGAAATGAGCTGCTGTCCATCGAGCAGAGGTGCGGGCCTGAGGCTGCCCTCCTGACGCCAGCGTTGCAGTCTCAGCCGCAGCTGATGGTATCGACCAAGATCTCCGTCGGAGGCGAGATGAACGACCCGCATCAACTCAAGCAGTTCATCCGAGTGGTCTTCGCGCAATATCCGCTTCAGTCGAGATTGATCCTGTAGCGAGGTGCTTTCCAACTCGAGCCGATCCGCAACCAGTTGAGTGACGCGACGGTTGGCACGACCCGGCAGTCTCAGTCGACCGAGAACGGTCGGCAGCGCCTGTACCTCGAGCGCGTGGCACAAGGTCGCAACCGCCAGCTCGACTGACGGATAACACAGATGCGAGAGGGCCAACTCGGCGTGACCCAGCTGGTTGGCAGGCACCGTCGTGCCGAAGGCGCAGGCCTGCTCCTGAAGTGAATCGATCTCCGGCAGGATCACCGCCAGTATCCCAGTCTCGCAAAGCAGTCGCACGCCGCCGCCGGGATCCGGGCCGCAGAGAATGCGAGCCACCTCTGCGGTCACCCGCTCGGCACTGATGTGGGAAAGGTTGTGGGCATTCGCGCTGAGGGCCGACTGGACCTCCGGCGCCATCCTGAAACCCAGTTGACACGTAAAACGCACGGCTCGCAGCAGTCGCAGATAGTCCTCCGAGAACCGCGTGTCGGCGTCACCAATGGCCCGAATCACGCCGGCCTCCAAGTCCTCGCGACCACCGACGAGGTCGACGAAACTCCCGGTGACCGGGTCATAGAACATCCCGTTGATGGTGAAATCCCTGCGCCGAGCATCGGCCTCGACAGATCCGAAGCGAACTCCCTCGGGGCGCCGTCCGTCGACGTACTCTAGATCCTCACGAAAAGTAGCGACCTCGAAGCAATCGTCACCATCCATCACACGAATGACGCCAAACTGCTTCCCAACCGGAACGGTGCGCGGGAACAGGGCCTCGACCGTGGCCGGCTCGGCGCTGGTGACGATATCGTAGTCCTTGGGCCTGACGTCCAGCAGCAGATCGCGCACCGATCCACCACAGAGGTAAGCTTCGTGACCCGCTTGCTGCAACGCTTCGACCAGGCGCCGAGCCTTCTGGAACAAGGTTTGGTGCGTATGTGAACGCATGGTGTCTCCACGCGAGGTTAGCCCCCACGAAAGAGTCCGTCAAGCGGGCAAGACTGCGGTGGTTGTCAGTGCTATCGCGGACCTCTATAATCGCGGTGGATGTCCGAGCTTCAGACGGATCCCCTGATCGGTGCCCAATTTGGAACGTGCGTGATAGATTCCAAGATCGCTGTTGGCGGTTTTGGCACGATCTATCGTGCCCACGACACCAAACTGGGCATTCCACGTGCGGTAAAGGTCTTCCACCCACACCTGTCCGGCCAGGAGGAATTTCGTCAGCGCTTCAATGTAGAGATGCAGGTCCTGGCCACACTCGATCATCCAAACATCATCAGCATTGCGTACGGGATCGACC
>CAZANL010000605.1:0-1921 GCA_964486115.1 uncultured Planctomycetota bacterium | reverse complement strand
CCCAGGTCACCGGATTCGTGATGGAGTACGTCGAAGGCAGACCCTTGTCCACCATGCTCCAGCTAGAAGGCCAGCTACCGGTTGACGAGCTACTAAACATCTTCATGCAAATCTTGGAGGCGATCAGCTACGCCCATGGCCAGCCCCAGCAGATCATCCATCGCGACCTGACCCCAGACAATGTAATGATAAAACCGGACGGGCGCGTCAAGATCCTCGACTTCGGCATCTCCAAGACACTGCAGTGGCGCAACCTGACCCAGACAGACATCATCCTGGGCAAGCCGCTCTACATGGCTCCCGAACAATTCGAGGGAGAAGTGACGGTCTTCACCGACCAGTACGCTCTGGGGGTGATGCTCTACGAAATGTTGACCGGAATGATTCCTTTCGAGGGCGATTCACCGATCGTTCTCTACAAGCGTCATATGGAAGAGGCGATCCGCCTGCCGCCCTCCCTCGTCGAGAGCTTGCCCGATTATCTGGTCCGATCGCTTTACAAAAGCCTGGCCAAACATGCCGACCAGCGGTTTGACTCGGTCGCGGAGTTCCTGTCAGTGCTAGAGTCCAAGAACTGGCCAGAGTCCTGCCAGGCCGCGGTCGAGGCGCTCCACCACGAAGCGGTGATGGCTTTCCGGCGCCACGATCTCGAAGAAGCGGAGACGCTGCTGAACCGCGTGCTGCAGGCCGACGAAAACCACCAAGACGCGCAGAAGCTGCGGGACACCTGTCGTCGCGAACGAGAGCAGATCGCGGCCTTGAAGAAGGCCGAGTGGGCCTATAGAGCGGCCGTGGAGGCCCACAGCCGCCACGCCGACATCGCTGAGATCCGCTCCCACCTGCGGGCCTTCCTTGCCTCTTCGATCAAGCTGACGCAGATACGTCCGATCCTCAAGCACTATCGGCGAGCCAAGCGGAAGTTTCCCGAACTCACAGAGCAACTGCGAGCGGAGTTGAGCAATTCACCGGCGGCCAGGGATCGACTGAGCGCGCTCGAGGATGCGCGCTCGACCGAACCCACGTCCGTCGGTAGCCCGGCTCAAGAACCGCCTGGGTTGAAGAAGAAGAACAGCCCTCCCCGCCGAATCGGGTTTTTCCGCAAGGGCATCGACGCCTTGAGGCGGGAGGATTACGAGACCGCGGTCAGTTACCTCAGACCCGTGGTTGAGAACCACCCGAACCACGTAGAAGCTGCCCGTTATCTGACTTTGGCAGAGGAGAGCTTCGAACGCGAAGAGCGCTCGAACCGACAGAGAGTTGCCCGCAACCAGATGATCGAGAAGATCTTTCAGGAGGGCGTCCAGCTGTTCGAAAACTGGGAGTACCAGGCAGCGATCAGCCGCTTTCGTCAAGTCCTGACGTTGGACGCCGAACACAACGCAGCCCAGGAATTGATGGAGGATGCGCACAGCCGCCTGAAGGATGCTGACCAGATCGAGGAAATCTCTCTGTTCTACAACCAGGGGATGACTTTTTTCCAGTGCCGCAAATTCGAAGAAGCACTGACTTGTTTCGAGCAGGTCATCTCCCGCTTTCCTGGCCATCGTGGGGCCCGGGAATACAAACGCAGATCCCAACAAGGGCGAAAACAAGCCCGTCTGGTGGACGACTTGATTTCAGACGGAATAACGCTATTTCGCGAGGGCCAGTACACACAGGCGTTGACCCATTTCAGCAAGACGCTGGCCTTGGACAAGGGGAATCGCGACGCCCGACGCTACAAGCAATTGTGCGAGGAACTCGCCAGAGCGTCTGGCAGCTGAACCCGGATCCACATGGGTGCCATGATCCTCGCTTTCTTCACGACGCTAGTGCTGTCATTGATCTGCCTGCCAGTCGTGCGCGGTTACTTCAACCGTCGCCGGCTCAGACATTCGGACCAATGGGCCGCCGGGCTGCTGTTGCTGATCTGGCCGGTCGG
>CAZANL010000604.1:0-3578 GCA_964486115.1 uncultured Planctomycetota bacterium | reverse complement strand
GATGAAGGGCAAGATCTTCACCATCGAAGAAGCGCGAAATACCCTCCCACTGGTACGCCAGATCACGGGAGACATCGTATCCCTCGAAAGCGAGAGGCTCCAGAAGGCCGAAAGGTACAAGGGGCTATACGTCAAGGAGCAGCTCTCCAGCGCGGAGAGTGAGGAGATGGCGCGGCTCGAAGCCGACATCTCGAACATTCGCAGCCTGATGCTGACCCATATCGAGGAGCTCGAGGAACTCGGCTGTTTCCTCAAGAGCAGCCAGGAGGGACTCGTCGACTGGTACGCGGAGATCGAAGGTAGGATCGTCTACCTCTGCTGGAAGCTCGGCGAGGAGGACGTCTTTTATTACCACGATCTCGAATCGGGCGTCGCCGGTCGCAAGAAAATCCCGACTGGATCACCGATCTAGTGCGGCATTAGGAACTGCGATCCGGAACCCTCTCCATGCATGGCCCGCAACGGTCTGACGGATCATCTCGGCCATGCTCTGGTTTCGTGTTGGTTCAGCGTGTGATGTGATGGGGTTTTTTCATGGGGTCACACCGGAAGCCATTCGTCCCGTCCTGCTGCGCATAGCTCGCCTGGAAGCCGCCCATCATCAGGCAGAGCAGTTTCACGACCGCTCCCCATTCAGCGAAGAGCGTACCCGGCTGCCATCTCTCATGGCCCAGGACCGAGAGCTCACCCCCGAACAACTAGCGCAGAGGATCACGGCTGATCCGGAGGAACTGACCGCTGAGGCCGTTGCCTGGCAGCAATCGATCGACCCCGCCGGTGAGGCCGAGGCGATAGAACGAGAGACACGGACACTAGCCCGCCGCTTCCGGAAACTGATGCCAACGGTTCAGGAATACACCGCTGGAGGCGGCAGGTTCGGGCCAACGGTCGCTCAGAAAATCCACCACCAGTTCCGCAAGCTGGGCTGCTATTTCTCCTTCTCCCCCTCAAGACGCGGATTCCTGTTCGGCCAGATAAGGCAGACCGAGGTTGCCGGCCATCCAATAGGGGTGCTCGAAAATGAGGTGCTCACCGGGAGGTACAACCACACCTTCCGCGGCCACTGCGACAAGATCTGGGACGACCAGACCTATCTGCGCCCGCAGGCTCTGACCTACACCCAGGCTCTCTCACGGCACATCCTGGCGGGCGACTGCTCGGTCGAGAACATCTATCTGCGGAAGGCCCGAGGGATCTTCGAGCGCCACTACAATAACCCCGAGCAGTTTACCGAAGACCTGACCTGGTGGATCGTGGCGGAGCTCGGAACGCTAGGGGACCAGCGGCGAGAGATACGGACCCGGCGAACCACGGAGCTGATCCAGAACCGCGAACTGGCGCCCGCCGGCTACCAGGAGAACTTCTACTGGGTCTTCGACGGGGCGATGGCGGAACTCGCGGTCCTGGTCGGGTTGGCGGCTCATCCGGATGGCGAGCGGCTGACTGCGGCGCGGCGGATCGATCGACTGATTCACTTCGAACCTCCTGTGTCTGAGGCCGCCTTTTATTACAATCAGGGGCTGTTGATGCTCCACGCACACTTGACAGAGGATCCCGCTGGGACATTGACCGAGCAATTGCGTGGGCTGGAGGACTTCGGGGAGTACCATATGCTGATGCGCACCGGCTGGGACTATATCCAGGCACGGCTCTCAGGATGATGCGAATCCTGCCACCGGTTCTCTTGGCGATGACTCTCGCGCTGCCCGCGACAGGCCAGCAGGCCCAGCCGATCCGCATCGGCATCCCGCAGGAACCAAACAGCCTGTTTCCCAGAATGAGTGGAATGGCCGCCGCCAGCGAACTCATCCAGCTGCTCTTCGCCAGCCTGATCACGATGGACGAGAACTGGCGGATCAAGCCGGCGGCAGCCGAGAATATACCCACCCAGCGCAACGGCCAATGGGTCCTGGACCGCGACGACAAGGGCAAGGTCGTCGGCATGACTCACACCTGGAAGCTGCGCAAGGGATGCAAGTGGTCGGACGGCAAACCGGTCACCGCGGCAGACTACGTCTTCGCCCACGAGGTGGTGACCCATCCCAAGGTACATATCACCGACCGCACGGTCGAGACACGCGTCGCCAAGCTGGTGGCCCAGGACCCGTACACGCTGATCGTCCACTGGAAGGGACCCTTCGCCTACGCCAACTGTTTCAGGATGTCTGCTCACCTGGCGTTGCCGCGCCACCTGCTGGAGAAACCGTTCCGCGCGGCGCCCGAGAAGCTGCACGAGCTGGCCTACGCGCGCAACCCCGTGGGCAATGGCCCGTTCGTGCTCGACAGCTGGATTCGGGGCCGCGAACTGACGCTGCGACCCAACCCCCACTGGTTCGGCAGCAAGCCCCCGACTACCAGCCTGACCTATCGGATCCTGCGCGGAGCCGCACTGATCAAGGCGCTGAAGGAAGACCAGCTAGATGCGATCAGCCCCATCGGTGCGCCGATAACGCGAATTCGCGAACTCGCCAAGACTGCCGACTCCCGCTTCGAGATCCAGATCAAGCCGGGTGTGATCTGGGAACACGTCGATCTGAACCTCGACAACGAGATCCTCAAGGACGTTCGCGTCCGCCAGGCGCTGCTCTACGGCATCGACCGCAAGGAGCTACTCAAGAAACTGCTCGGCCGCCAGTATCCCGTTGCCCATTCCTGGCTGCCGAGCTGGCACTACGGTTACCACCGCAAGCTGCGGTGCTACAACTTCGACCCCGCCAAGGCCGCCAGCCTGCTGGACTCAGCTGGCTGGGTGCTCTCCGGCGAGGGAGCGGTGCGCCACAAGCGAGGCACCAACGAGCAGCTCACCCTGGAGTTTGCCACCACCGAGAGCAACACGCGACGAGAGCGGCTTCAGAAACTGCTCACCGCCCAGTGGCGTAAGGTGGGTATCGAGATCGTGATACGTAACGAACCGGCCCGGTTGTTCTTCGGCGAGACACTGCGAAAACGAAAATTCAAACACCTGGCGCTTTACGCTTGGATCCTGGGTCCGCTATCTGACGGTGAGGACCTCTGGAGCGGCTCCCGGATTCCAACCCGGGCGAGCGGCTGGAGCGGCCAGAACTTCCCCGGGCTGCGTCACGCTCAGATCACCCGGCTGCATCATCGCATTCCGCGGACGATCAACGGAGTCCAGCGCATCGAACTGCTGCGCAAGCAGCAGGCGCTCTGGGTGGAGTCTGTGCCTGCGCTGCCACTCTACTTTCAGGCCTCGGCCTCGGTCTACCGCAAGGGATTCTCGGGCTGGAAGCCGACCCGCACTCTCGTGCCAGTGACCTGGAACGCGCACGAGTGGAAGCTCGTGCACAAATAGCTGCCGCGAGAGTACAGCCCGAAGGACCCACCCTGGTAAAGATCACGTTGCAGCCGTGAGAAAGGCTGGGAATGATGGGTGACACTGGAGTGCCGGGCTCCGGACACGGACCCAACCGCGGGAGCCGACAAGGGGCATTCCCTGACACCTGGACTGACGACCAAGCTGTCGGAGCTCCAGAACGAGTGGCCAATTCCCCGCATTCCAACTTGAAACGTGTGTGGAGGACCCGGGCCAACACCTCGAAAAACTCACCCGGGAGGCC
>CAZANL010000603.1:0-3580 GCA_964486115.1 uncultured Planctomycetota bacterium | reverse complement strand
GGGGATAGGTCAGCAGCTTGTGGCGTTCATACAGTGACTGGGCCAGGTCGAGCGTCTGCTGGGCGCTGAAACCGAAGCGCTTGTTGGCTTGTTGCTGGAGCGTTGTCAGATCGTAGAGTAGCGCAGCCGGCTCCTTCTTCTTCTTGTGCTCCGCCGTCACGACCTCTCCGGGTCGCTCGGCGACCCGGTCGAGAACAGACTGCGCCTCGTCGACTGTATCAAAGCGGTTTTGTTTCCCTTTCTGCCAGATCGCCTCCCACTCGCCATCGGGGGTCTGCAGTCGCAGCTTGACTTGCCAGAACGGTCTGGAGACAAACTGCGTGACCTCTCTCTCACGTCCACAGATCATCGCCAGGGTGGGTGTCTGGACGCGCCCGACCGATAGCAGGGCGCTGCCGCCATTCTGGCGGTTGCGCAGCGTGAGCGCCCGAGTTGCGTTGAGTCCGACCAGCCAATCCGCCTCGGACCGGCAGCGGGCAGCATCTTCGAGGGGCGACAGATCCGCGCCGTCTCGCAGCTGGTCGAAGCCGCGGCGGATCGCCTCATCGGTCAGCGCGTTGACCCACAGGCGGCGCACCGGTGCTCGGCAGCCGGAGAGCTGATAGGCGTAGGCGAAGATCAACTCCCCCTCGCGTCCGGCATCGCAAGCGTTGATCACTTCCCGTAGCTCCGGATGGAGCAGCTGCCGGTTGACGGACTGCCACTGGTTGGCTCGTCCCCGGTCCTGTTCGGTCCGTGGCTGCAGCTGAAATTGCTCAGGCAGCATCGGCAGGCGATCCATGCGCCACGCTTTCAGGCCGGGGTCATAGACATTCGGCTCGGCGAGGGCCACGAGATGACCCAGGCACCAGGTGATCCGTAGGCAGTCGCCCTCCAGATACCCTTCGCCGCGGGAGGTCGCCTGGAGCACTCGGGCGATGTCACGTGCCACTGAAGGCTTTTCGGTGACGATCAGCCGCATCGAGCCAGCTGCAGGAACTTGCTGAGCAACTTCGTGGCCTCAGGGCTCTCCCGAAAACGAGTGAGGTGCTCGGCCCGATCTTCCTCGGTCTGGTATTGTGCGTAACCCTCGAGGTAGTGCAGGTAGCGTTCCTGGTTCTGCGTACCGCTCAGTTCCGGGTGAAATTGTGCCCCCCAGATCGGCTTTCCCGGGATGCGCAGCGCCTGTAGTGGTGATCGTTCGCTGTAGGCGAAGTTCATCAGGCCCTCCGGATGACAGGATGCTCGGTCCTTGTGTCCCATTTGGGCCGCAAACGTGCCGGGCAGCGTCGTGAACAGCGGGTCGTTGCGCCCTTCGTCGGTCAGGCTGAGCTCGTAGGTGCCGACCTCGGTATTGTCTGGATCATGGATTATCTGGCCGCCCATGGCGGTCACGATGCAGTGGTAGCCGAAGCAGGACGCAAAGGTCGGATGTCCGCAGTCGATGATGGCCAGCAGCAGCTCGAGGAACTCCGGGAAGCGCGGGAGATCTCGCTTGGAGACGTAGAAGTCGCCGCTGCCGCCGATCAGCACAGCCTGATGTCGGCGGATAAGGCTGAGCGACGGAATGCCGGTTACCAGGTTGTAGGTGTCCATCTCGTCTGGCGCCAGGCCACTGGCGTCGCGAAAGCACTCGGATTCGTGAGCCCGCATCGGATCCTCCGGGCGGCGGGCTTGAAGCAGCAGAACCGTCATCAGAAAAACAACACCTTGTGATAGAGGAGCCACTCGACGAGCAGCAGGATCAAGGCAACGAACAACAGAGCGGGCCAGAGTTCCCGCGAGGGGGACGGCTGACTACGCTGCGGGGTGACCAGAGTCTCTCCGAGACCCAGTCCGACGACTGGCAGCAGGTCGGATTCCGCGTGGTCTTCGAGGTTGGCGGCCAGCGTGCGTGTGTAACTGGTGCCCGTGATGCGATATAGGCCGACGTCGCGTAGCGTCAGCTGAAGCATGCGGCTCCTGACCGGGTACTGGGCAGTCGAGCCGTCGGGCGTGGTGACGGTCAGTCGGGTGAGGCCGGCCGGAGAGTGCACTGTGACCGGACTGCCGGTCTGGTAGGCCAGGTGCACGCCGGTTTGTTGCCGGCCCTCACGTCCGAAGAAATCCACCAGGTTGGCCACCAGGTTGGGAAAGCTAGGTCGAACGACCAACAGGGAGTCGAGCGGATCGAAGGCCCACAGCAACACCTTTCGGCCCGCCTGTTCACCGTAAGCCATCAACGGCGCCTTGCTGACATCCTCCATCAGCGGCCGGCACCAGCGGGGTAGCTCGTATTCTGTGGCAGCGATGATCTGGAGTTCCTCGAAGCGACAGAAGCGCAGCAAGGCGTTTTCCCTGTCCCAATCCTGGACCCACGGACGGGGGAGCTTGCCGAGTACACGGGCTGGCGGGTGCGGGCCGACGGGCCGTATGTAGTGATAGCCTCCCTGGGGCAGCTCGGTCAGTGCTACGGCCGGAGTACAGCGGTCGAAGATGACCAGGCCGTACTCGGTGGAGGGCCGATAGCTGCCAATCTCGATGCTGAGCACCTCTGTTTCGGGCCGCTGGGCCAATGCCGCCAAGAGGAACTGATTGAGCTGTTCCCCGGCATGGACGTAGAGGATTCGCAGTGGCCTGGTCTGCGGGAGGACGCACCAGGCCTCGTTGTCGACGGCCAGTCGGTCATCGACTTCGAGCCGCGCCTGCAGGATCTGGCCTTGGCGCAGCACCATCGGCCGGAGCAGGCTGCGGACCTCGCCGGGACCGAGTGCCAGGTTCTCGGAGTCCACCATTCGACGGTCGAGGTAGAGCGAGAGGATGATCTTCTGTGTCGCGGGCCCCAGGTTGGCCAGTCGTAACAATACTTGATAGTCCTCGGTGCTGGCATACAGCCTGCGAACTCGGAATCGTGTGATCGCGACGTTGCCCTGCTGCCGGCCGGCCTGGAAAAAGGTCATCTTGACATCCGGTAGCTGCGGCAGCGAGGTGGAGTGGACTCGCTTCACCCTGTCTGCGGCGAGCCGCAGAGGCTTGCCATCTTCGGTGACCAGGGTCAGCTGTGCAGCGTCCCGATGGGCCAGCCGTCCACGGTGCTGCTTGCCGTCGAGCATCTCGGCGGCTACCGTCATCCCGTCGCCATCGGAGAGGACGATGACGTGGCCGTTACCATGAGCGGCTGCCACACCGGCCCCCAGGCGGATTGCACTTGCCAGATCCCCGGCTTCGCTGCGGGCCCGTACCTTATGCAGCGCGGCTAGCAGATCGGCTTGCCGGTCGGTCAGCGGATAGACCACCTCCGGACTTCTGCCGGCGGCGATCAGCATCCCGCGGTCTCCGACGCCTAGCGACCGGATCCGCTGGGCCGCCTCACGCCTGGCACGCTCGAATCGCGTTTGACCCGCATCTTCGGCCAGCATGCTGGCCGAAGTGTCGAGGATCAGTACGACCGTATGCGGGTTGTAGCTGCTGCCCGCCAGAAAGGGCCGCGCCAGGGCGCTGGTCAGGCCGGCAATGACGAGCAGATGGATCAGCAGGGAGAGGATCTGACGCAGCTGACGCCAGAGCGTGCTGGTCTGATGGATCCGCCCCATCCGCCGCCAGAGCATCAGACTCGGCACCT
>CAZANL010000602.1:1990-3595 GCA_964486115.1 uncultured Planctomycetota bacterium | reverse complement strand
GATAGAGGTGGCTTATTTGTGCGCCGCAATTGCCGGAGAGGTGGGGCTCGATCCGCAGACGGCCCTGCGCGCCGGTTTGTTTCATGACATCGGCAAGGTGCTCGACCACCAAGAGGACGAGGGGCACCCGCAACTCGGCGCTCGACTGCTGGCCGAACACGGCGAGCCTCAAGAAGCGATCGAGGCGGCGCGCGACCACCACCTGTCGCCGGAGAAACAGCCACCCTACGCGGCTCTGGTTTGTGCAGCTGATGCGATCAGCGCAGCACGGCCCGGCGCCCGTCGTGAGTCTTTCGATAATTATGTGAAGCGCCTGGAGCGGTTGGAGATGATAGCCAACAGCTTCTTCGGTGTGGAAGCGGCGTATGCCATCCAGTCCGGCCGGGAACTGCGCGTATTGGTGGACCCGGACGAGGTGGACGACCCCCGAGCCCAGGAGCTCTGCCAGGGCATCGCCAAGGAGATTCAGCAGCAGCTCGATTTTCCGGGTCGGGTCAGGGTGACTCTGATCCGGGAGAAGCGCATTGTCGAGTACGCCCGTTGAGAGGGAGAAACAGATGAGAAGCCTGATTGGATTGTTGCTGTGCGGTTTCGCGTTGCTGTCGGCGGGGTGCCGTTCGACCCCGGTCGAGGAGCAGATCGAGTTCTTCAGCCGACTGGATCAACAGCTCAAGGGCTGGGAAGACGCCAATGAACAAGGGCGGACTTTCGCCGCGAGTCAGCGGGAAGACGAGATCCGGAATCTGATCCGCGGTCGGTTTCACGATCTGGTCGGTGCGTTCGAGGGGGGTAATCCCAACGAGCGGGCTGTTGCGGCGCTGGCCGTCGCCTTCACCGGGGACGAACGGTACACGCCGTATCTGACGTTGGCCCTCGACGACCCATACGATGCCGTGGTGGCCAATGCACTGACCTCGCTGGCAATCATGCGGTATACGCTGGTCGACCTGAACCGAGTGCTCCGGCTGTTCAAGTCCAAGAGTGCATCGATTCGTTCGGCGACGGCAGCCTATGCGGGACAGCTGGTGACACTCTATGGTGACGAGGAAGTGCTCGTTCCCCTGGCAATGGCTGTCCGCGATCCCTACCCGATCGTGCGGCAGAACGCCCTGCAGGCTCTGGGCCAGATCGGCGATCCAGAGGTGATCAGTACCATCACACGCTACGGGCTGGAAGATCCGGACCCGATCGTTCGCGCGGCGGCGGTCCAGGCCCTGGGCCTGATCGGTGACGCCAGAGCCCTGCCGGCGCTGCTGCGCATCAATGAAACCGAGCGGAATCTTCGCGTCCGGCGTCGGCTCTCGCGGTCGCTGGCGCTGTTGCGAAACGAGTCTGGCAACCCGCATGAGGTGGTCCGCGAGCCGCGGCCCAGGTCTACTCGGCTGGCGCTGCGCAAGCCGGTTCCGGAAGAGGATCTGACCGCGCCCAAGGAGACCTTCTCCGGAACGCACCGGGGCAAGCAGGAGCCGATGGCGAAGAGCGTCGAGGGGGGGAAGCCGGTCCAGCAGATCGAGAAACCCGCACGCCCGCTCGAGAAACCGAAGCCGGTGGTCGCGCCGAAGCCGGTGGCGCAGCCGAAGCCGACGCCAGAGCCGAAGCCGGTGG
>CAZANL010000602.1:0-1890 GCA_964486115.1 uncultured Planctomycetota bacterium | reverse complement strand
ACGCCAGAGCCGAAGCCGGTGGCGCAGCCGAAGCCGGTGGCCCAGCCGAAGCCGAGGCCAGAGCCGAAGCCGGTGGCCCAGCCGAAGCCGACGCCGAAGCCGGTGGCCCAGCCGAAGCCGACGCCAGAGCCGAAGCCGGTGGTCGCGCCGAAGCCGGTGGTCGCGCCGAAGCCGGTGGCGCAGCCGACGCCAGAGCCGAAGCCGGTGGCGCAGCCGAAGCCGGTGGCCCAGCCGAAGCCGACGCCAGCGCCGAAGCCGGTGGCCCAGCCGAAGCCGACGCCAGCGCCGAAGCTGGTGGTGACGCCGAAGCCGGTGGCCCAGCCGAAGCCGGTGGTCACGCCGAAGCTGGTGGTGACGCCGAAGCCGGTGGTCAAGCCGAAGCCGCTGCCCACTCCACCGACTCCAGTCAGCAGGCCAGCGGCGCCATCGGTGTCCTCACCGAAGATACCGGCGCCCCGTGAGCCGAAGGTCGATTCGACGGCCTACGCACAGTCTGTGGCTGATCTGCTGGACAGGAACGGAGCGGTTCGCATCTCGGCACGCGAGACGCTGCTTGAGGCGAGCAGGTCAGCGGTGCCGACGTTGCTCTCTTACCTCAGGGACGGCCGCACGTCCCTCGTGCTGGATCTGCTCGACATCCTGGCTCAGATTGGTGACCGAAGAGCTGCTGGCCAGATCGCACGACTGCTCGATCACAAGGAGCTGCTGGTCCGGCTGGCTGCGCTGGATGCGATCCGACAGCTGCTGGCGCAGGCGGGACGGCCTTACTATTTCAAGGGCATCAGCGATGTGTCGGGCAAGGTCCGCCGCAAGTCGGCCAGACTGCTGGTGAAATACAAGGACAAGCGGGGGATGCCGGAGTTGATCCGCGGTCTGCGCAGCCGTGACGCTTTCGTGCGCTTCAACTGCATCGAGATCTTGCGTAGCGCGTCTGGCCAGAGCTTTGGGTTCCAACCGGACGGGATTGCGTCGAAGCGTGAGCAGGTCGTCAAGACATGGGAGACCTGGTGGGACACCAAGGGTGCGCATTTTCAGGTCCAGTGACAGGAAGGTGATGAAAAGACTCGCGATCATCTTGTTGCTGTTCCTGGTGGGTTGGTCGGGGCCCCTGCGAGCCAAGGACCCCGACCCCAAAAAGCCCAGCCGCCAGTTGCAGGTGTTGTTCAGCTATGTCGAGGGGGTTGACGAGGAGCTGCGTGACCATGCGATCAAGCGCCTGTTGACTCTCGGAGCGAAGGCGGTGCCGTTCATCAAGGAGCGGCTGAATACGCGCGCCAAGCACCACTACCGCTACATCCTGCGCCGCATCGAGCAGAGTAACCGCCTGCGGATAAAACATGAGGCCGAGGCGGACAAGCACCGGGCTCAGCTGAACCAGCAGCAGATGTTGCGTAGGAACTGGACGAAGTTTCTCGCAGAATATCTGGGTCAGAAGCTGGACCGGGTGAAGCAGCTCGGCAGTCAAGGTCACTACACCGCAGCAATTGCGCTGGTCGAGGCGCTGGCCAAGGTCGAGCCTGAGATGTCGGCCCCATTGAAGGCGCGTTTGACGGCCTTGCGCTCGACCTACAAGGCGAAGCGTTTTGCGGCCACGGCAATCCAGGGTGAGGTCGAAGTGCCCAAGCGGATCTATGTCTGGAAAGAGCCGATCAAGCTCACCTTCGTGTTGACCAACAACTCCGCGCAGCAGTACCTGATCCGTCACAAGATCATGGTCAAGGATCCGAATGAGTTGCAGAAGGAGGCTGAGCATCACTCGGTCATCCGGGTCAAATACAAGGTGTTCGACTATCACATGGATGGTCGGAAGCTGGGCAAGGAGCAGGATATCGACCTGACGCTGACCCGGGATGTCACACTGGGCAAAGACCAGAAGTGGCGACGAGCCTG
>CAZANL010000601.1:0-3596 GCA_964486115.1 uncultured Planctomycetota bacterium | reverse complement strand
TTGCGAGGCGCGGAGCTCCGCGTCCTGACGCACCAGCTGGTGTTGCTGTGGCGAAATCGGACCACGAGGGGCCCATGCATGACTGTAGACCAGCAAGCCCGACAGCGCGCCGACCGCCAGCAGGCTTCCCATCGCAAATCTGGACATCAACTCCTCCGTTTGAGTCGTTCACCAAAAATAGCGCTTCGATGCTACTGAGGACACCGCTCAAAGCGGGGTTATTGGCACTTTCTCACGAGAAACCCTTTTACATAAACATTTTTAACGGTGGCCAGAAGCCGAGCACACAAGCGTGCGTTCGACACCGGTCCAGCTGCCAGCGCGTTCCACCGCAGCCAAGCTCCGGACACCCCAGGCCAGATCAAGGACGCCAGGCACACTTCAACCCCCGCCACTATGCACTTGCGGTGCTCGGGATCGCCAGAATCATGTTTTCGGCCTCTCTGAATCGTAAAAACGCGTATTTTTCCGGAAAACATGTACGTCAAGTCCAGATCCTGGGGAATACTTCCGATAGCTCAAGTAGGGGTTTGGGACCCGCGGTTTCTGCTGATGAAACAGGACAGGCGAGGTACCCATGAGCTACGAGATGTTTGAAGATCTGGTCGAGGCGGAGTCGACTCTGCGCCGGGATCTGCATGTGTGCCACCCTGGCGAGGCCGGCTGCCTAGCCCGTGCCATCGACGTGATCCACTCGCGACTGCGTAGTTGTCCGTCGTATCACGACTTCCTGCAGCGCATGGCGTTCAGCGTGGAGGCCATCGGCTAAACGCTTTCTGGGATTACCTGGAGCGGATCGCGTCGTGTTCTTTCCTGGTGGGCAGGACAAACGTGCACACGCCCCAGTGTCGGGCCGGCAAAAGCGCGCTGGGTACCATGACAGGCGCCAAGACCTGGTCCCCAAACATGACCCGGATGAGGAACCAGCAGGATGACCGCTTCCCGAGAACTCCAGGACAAGATCGAAGCCGCGTTTGGTTACCGGGGAGACGTGACGGTGGATCACGTCGGCGGAGCCACGACGGAGGGCTTCCTCTCGAACCGTGACCACGACAAACGAATCCTCGACCTGTTCCTCGAATCTGGCGAGATGGTCCGGTTATCCTATAGCGATGTCACCGACATCCGCCTGACCGGCAAGGATCACTTCGTGCCATTCGAGAAGAGCGAGAGCTAGCGAAGCGACCGTCCGACGAGATGCCCTCAGCAATCCGGCCAAACCCTCGGTCGGCGCCGGCAGGATCTTCGGTAAACCTCCAGTGGCGCTGCCAGGTGGGCTGCCGTGCTTGAGGCCGCCAGGGACCCGGTCCCCATCGAGCACCTGACCGATTGTCATCTGGCGAGTAGATGTGGAGTCGTTAATCGGGTTCCCGTCTACCGGCTGAGCAAGCGGACACCCCAGGGCCTCGCCGACTCAGCCAGAGACTTGTTACCCTCGTCCTCATCGGAGAAGCCGGGGCAAGGGAGGCGCGGGTGACGAGCATCAACGATCGAGGAGCCGAGCGTTTTCGCGCCCCACGACAGATGAACCCCCTGGTCATCATCGGGATCGCGGCTTTTTTCGTCCTCTTCCTCCTGCTGCTCGAGATGGTCGATGGGACGGGGACGTGGTTTCTCGCCCCGCAAGACCCGCAGGGGTCGCACCTGCTGGCCAACACCATCTCCCGAACCTCGGTTGCTTTGATCTCGACCGTCTTCGCTTCCCTGTTCCTCGCGATTCCGCTGACCGCCTCGATCCACACCCCACAGCTGATCGATGTTTTCGTGCGATCCTGGACCAATCGGATCGTCTTGGGCCTGTTCGTCTTCTCGGCGGGTCATTCGATCTGGGTGACCCGACTAGTCACCGAGACCAAGCCCATACCGCCTCGCAGTCTCGGGCTCTCGCTCCTCCTGGTGACCCTGACCCTGGTCCTCATTCTTCCTTATCTGTTCAGCGTCTTCCGGTTCCTCAACCCCAGTACGATCATCTCCCATGTGACGGTCCGGGTCATCGATTCGATGCGTCCAGACCGGGCAGGGTCGGTGCGGGTTCGCCAGCAGGTCTTGACCGGCCGGATCCACCATCTGGGCAACATCATCCACCGAGCCCTGGAGCGATCCGACCGAGATGTGGCCCTGGCCGCGGTCGACGGTCTGCGGGCGTGCGTTGACCATTACCTGGAGACCAAGGACGGCTATCCCCCGGAGTGGTTCTCGGTCGATCGGACAAATTTTCCCGGTCTTTCGAAACCCGCCGTAGATCTCATCGCCCGAGATCGGACCTGGGTCGAGATGGAGCTTCTCACACAGCTGAGCCGGGCCTACAACGCCGCTCTATCGCGGGTCCCCGACGTCGTCAGCGCGATCAGTCGGATCCTCGGCGGGTTAGCGATTCGTGCCGCCCAAACAAACGATCGGGGGGCTCTCGACCTCTCCCTGCGGTTTTTCAACAACTTCATCCGGGAGGCGATCAAGGGGAAACAGACCCACGCTGTGTTCGATATCCTCTACCAGTACCGGACCCTCGCTGTGGGGTTATGGGCCGATCACCCCGCAACCGTCGTCCGCAGCGCCGTTCAGTTGGTCTACTACGCCCGTCTCTCGTTCGTTCTCGGGATGCCGTTCGCCAGCGACTTGATGGCCTACGACCTCGGGGCGGTCATCGCCCGGATCGACGACGATCCGACCGAGCAGAGTGCCGGGCTCCTCGATGCCTTCCTCGCGATCAAGGGCGCGGAGGGAGGCGTTCTGCCCGAGCCGACGATCTGCGCCCGGCTGATCCTCCTCGGTCATCTGCGACTCGCGGGTCGGGACGACGCCGCCAACAAGATTGAGGAGAGCCTCGCGTCGGTCGGCTCCGACCGACTGGAGTCTGCCCTGAAGTTGCTGGTCAGCGAGGAAGAGGAGATGTTCTGGGAGGTCACCGATCGTCAGCAGAACCTCAACTTCATTCCCGGTCGAGCGAAGGCCACCCTCGAGGGGATCGGCGCGTGAGACGGTCTTCGCACTGCAAGGTCCCGATTGAATCAGCCGGGCAACATGAGGGCGGTTGTTCTGGCGGAGGCGATGGCCCACGAATACTGGGGACTGGACCACAGTCGCGGCTGGCCTTCCTGCCGTCCATGGTATTGGATGTCTGGCACTCGTCCAACGTCTGCGAGCAGCCCCGACCAGAAGCACGCGGCTGGCCGACCAGCTCTGATAGAGCACGCAACCTGTAGGCCGGAGCATGTTAGGGATGCACCGCAGACACTCAGGAGGCAGCAGATGACGGCGACGAACCGTTTCTTGGCGATCGAGCGCAGGATAGCAGGCGACATCTACACCAGCCGCGAGGCGATGGACAATCTGATCGTGCTGTGTGACGACCTGGGGGCGCGATTTGCCGGCACACGCCAGGAGCGCCTGGCCGCGGAGATGATCGCCGAGCGCTTTCGAACGTACGGACTGGTGGATGTTCGCCTCGAGCCCTACTCCTACGCCGGATGGTCGCGTGGCGAAGCACAGCTGGAGATCAGGCAGCCGGTTCAGCGTCCGCTGGAGTGCATCTCGTTGCCCTATTGCCAGTCCAGTGAGCTGGCTGGGGAACTGATCGACCTGGGAATGGGCACACC
>CAZANL010000600.1:0-3597 GCA_964486115.1 uncultured Planctomycetota bacterium | reverse complement strand
GCTCTTTTTGTTCAGGCTCATACGGCCTTGGTCTTGATCATGTACGGCTTGCTGGCCGGAACACGCACGAATGCCCGTGACGGACAGGCGGTGTCGATCGTGCACTGATTGCAGTTGAGGCACAGGTCGTGCTTGATCTGCAGTGTCATCGACCCGTTACCGAAGCGGTTGCAGCCCTTCACGCAGATAGCGCAGCCGATGCACCGCTCCTCGTCGATCGTGTATTCGTAGTACGGGCCGCCGAGAAATTTGCGCCCGATCGCGTCGGTGGGGCAGGCCTGGTACTCGGCCCCGACGTTGGGTTGGGCCTGCGGCACGGTCTCGTAGTAGCCGAAGCAGAAGTTGCACTTGCCACAGTCACTGAACTTGCGGACGCACTTGACGGCGGAGGTCTTGAGCACGCAGTAGTCGGCACAGTTGCCACAGGAGATGCACTTCTCCGGATCGATCTGCCAGACCATGTGGTCGGTCTTGTCCTTGGCCCGAATCGCCAGGCTGCCGCCTGCGCCGATCAAGCCGAAGACGAAGGCTGCCCTGCCGCCGCTGCGCAGTATCTCTCGTCGGGTGAACTTGGTCTGGTCGGAAGTCTGGGGGGCGGCCATGGTTCAGCTCAGCTCCTTCTTGTGATCCAGTTCGCAGCCGTTATACACGCCGCACTGGGCGCAGACGCCTTGGTTGTGGCAGTCCGGGGTCCCGGTATAGAGCAGGTACCCGCTGGAGGCGAGCAGCCCGAGGAACGTCATGCCCTGCCCCATGTGTCGGAAGAACTCTCGCCTCGATTGAATATCGTTGTCCATGGTCAGCTCGTCTTCTTGACAAAAATTCGTATCTCGGAGGTGTAGGGGTCGAGCACCACCACCCGGCCACGCGAGTCCACCGCCAGGTCGAGTCCGCCCTCGGCACATCCCGACGGGTCCGCGGTTGCGCAGACCACTTTGTCGTGGGCCTTGAAGTGTTTGGGGCCCGCGACCACGCCCAGCAGTCGACCGTTCGAGTCGAGCACCTTGATCCGCGTCAGTCCCTTCTCCACGGTGACGTATGCCCCACCCGGGAGCAAGGCGATGTTGACCGGGTTGCAGCAGCCGCAGAACCCCTCGATATCCTGCCCATACCGGCCCCACTTGTGGTCCAGCTTGTCGCCGGAAGAGTACGTCTCGATCGTGTGGATGCCCGGGTTGACCACTCCGAGTCGCTGGTCGTCGCCGACCACCAGGTCGAAGTAGGGGCTCGGAATGTTGAAGTGGGCCGGTGTCCCTGGCGTTCGCTGACCCAATTCGCGCAGATGATTGCCGTCGAGATCGTACACGTGCACCGATCGTAGTCCGGCGTCGGCGACGAAGACCTCTTTCTGTCCGGCCGCGATCGATGTCAGGTGAGCCTTCTTGCCGAGGGGCTTCCATGACGCGATTAGCTTGCCGTCTTTGGAGTAGACCAGGACCCGCTGTCTCAAGGCGATGTAGAGTTTACCCGCGGACACGCACAGCGTGCGAGGGGCGCCCTCGACCGGGAACTGACGAATCAGTTTGCCCTCCGGGCTCAGCATCGCTACCTTTCCGTCGCCGACCACATAGATCTGGTCTTTCGGGCAGATCGCCAGACCGCGGGGTTTTTCGAAATCGATCTTGAGGCGAGATGTGGTGTCTTCCTCATAGGTGAACAGCTTCTCGTCGATGTGCTCTAGCTTGGCCGCCTTTTTCTCGTATTCCCTGCCGAGCTGACCTCCCCGCTTGCCACGCTTGTCCATCCTCATGACGACGAAGACCGCCGTGCCGATCATGCCGATGATTGCCACGCAGACCAGGGTGTCCATCATCGAGAGTCCTGAGCAGCGTCTTCTCAACTCACATACCTCCCTTGTCACGCATGTCCAGACAGACCATCCGTTTGCTGTCTCGCACCAGTAGCCGGCCCTTGGCGAAGGCGAGTGGTGCCCAGGAATCATGCCCTTGAAGAACCTTGTGCCGAGCGAGCTGCTGGTATCCGGTGTGGGTCGCCACGGCCATCGTCAGCGTACCGTGGTCATCTACCAGAAACAGCTTCCCATCAGCAATCAGGAAAGGGCCCAGACCGAACCGGTTCTCGGTTCCGCTCTTCCAGATTTGGTTGCCTTTGAGGTCCATGCAGGCAAGCTGGCCTTTCGCCCCACCCGCATCAGGTGGCAGCACCGTGTACAGGTACCCCTGATAGAGGATCGGTGTTTGCTGCTCGGCGCCGAAGATCTTCGACTTGACCCTGAAGACTACGCTGGGCTTGATCAGGTTGCCGACCTTTTGCAGCTGGAGCATCAGCGCCCCGGCGCCATACCCACCGCTGAGAAGGATCTTGCCGCCGCTCACGATGATCGGGGTGGGCACGTTGGCCGGTGAGATTCGCCATCCCCCGTACCGCCACAGCAGCCGGCCGGTGCTCTTCTCTACGCCGATCACCCCACCGGATGCGGGATAGATGTACATGTCGCTACCGCCAAATGACATGGGCACGATGGATGCATGCGTCATCTGCCAGTTCTTCGGGTTCGGCGTCTGCCAGACGATCTTGCCCGTCTCGCATTCTCTGGCGAACATCAGCGCCTTTCCACCGGGAGCGATGACCACGCAGAGCTTACCGTTGATCGTGTCGATCAGCGGGCACTGACCGGCGTACCACTCGGGAACGATTGTCGAGTAGTCCTTCAGTAGATCGACGAACCACTTGACCTCTCCCGTCGAGGCATCGGAGCAGAGCACATGACACATCGGACCGAGTGTGGCGATGTACTTCCCCGCCATTGCCGGCACGGTCCGGGAGTAGCCATGCTGCCGCCTGATCGGCACGGAGTACCAGCGCCGCCAGAGCTCCTTGCCCTCCTTGAGCGTCAGGCAGCGAAGGCAGTCGGCTTGCTCCGCCTGGTCGTAGTCGAGGATGTAAACCAGCTCACCAGCGATGACCGCGCCCGAGTAGCCTTCCCCCAAGTCGAGTGACCACTCGACCTTGGGGCCGCTTGCTGGCCAGCTCGTGGTCAGCTTCTGTGGCTCGGAGTTGATCCCGTCGAAGTTGATGCCGCGGAACCGGGGCCAGCCGGTCACCGGGTTTTCCGCTGGAGTCTCGCCCGAGACCTTGAGCTTTCCGGGCAGCGGGACCTTGACCTCCTTGGTCTGACGAAAGAACGCGAGACCTCCCGTTGGAGGCGGAGCTTGCGCCCTCAGGTTGAGCTTCTCCTGCGCCTGTAACTGGTGCCCCTGGAACCATCGGTGGAGCAGACACGCTCCTGCGAGGCTCACGATGATGGGCAGCCCGACGACTAGGATCTTTTCTTTCATCGTCTCTTTAACACTATAGAGAAGAGTTTGTTCCGAGTCCAGTGAGTTAGTTTCTGCGATGTAACAATTGCCTGCCATTACGTAAAATGCGAGCGTCCATCGAAGGCAATGTGGTACCCTGAACAGGTCATGAAAGACGTACTACGTCGCGTGCTGAAGCGAATCGGTCTGCTGGCCGCCGTGGCGGCATTGCTGAGCGGATTGGTGGTCCTCATCCGAAGCAGGCAGCAGGTCGACCTGGATCCCGACGAGCAGTTTCGCAGCAATCCGGTCCAGCAGCAGCTGAACTGCACCGCGG
>CAZANL010000599.1:1701-3599 GCA_964486115.1 uncultured Planctomycetota bacterium | reverse complement strand
GCATTCTCTTCGGGGGTATACCACCGTTTGCCGGCGAACATATAGCCCCGTTGCTGGGCCTGCTCGGGGCTCCAGTAAGTGCGGGTAACCTTGTCATAGAAGACCAGACCATTTTTCATCGCGGTGGTGGGGTTGATCCAGCTGCTGTCCATCTGGTGGACCCACCCCATGGCCTTGGCTTCCTGCCCAGTGTGGTAAGCGTCATGCTCCTTGTCGTAGAGCAGGTACCCTTGCTGGATAGCCTGCTTACGAGAAATCCAGTAGTTGCCGATCCAGTGCTGCCTGTCCTCACGCTGGCCGACGTTGTTGAGCACGAGCAGTTCATTGGCGCGTTTGGTGGTCAGCCAGTTCCCGTCGAAGAAATGATAGCCACGCTTCGATACCGCCTTGGGTGAGATCAGATAGGCATCTGTCAGGCTCATGCTGGCCTTGGCCACATCGCCTTCCCTCTGCAGGCGAATCCCGTCCAGCAACTGGCGATCCAGTTCTTGGCTGCTCTTGGAGTCTCTGGCGGCTATCAGAAGTTTCTGGGCACCCTTGTATTCGGGAAAGTTCAACAGCACGCGAGTGGCAAGTACCGCGCTGGAGCCCTGCTGCCGATTCGACGCCTTGAGGGACTTGCTGACCAGGTTGTGTGTCTTCTCACGCAAGGCGGCCCGTTCCTGGTCGAGTTTCTTGACGTACAACACGCTGGCGATCAGCACGCAGAGCAGGAGCGTTGCCGACGATCCGACCATCAGCCGGTGACGCATCAGCCACTGCTTCAGCTTGTCTGCCTTGGGAGAATAAGCGACGCGCACACGCTCGCCTGCGCGGAATTTGTCCAGGTCCTCGCCCATCTCTTGGGCTGTCTGATAACGCTTCGCCTTGTCCTTGGCCAGCGCGCGCAGGATGATGCGCTCGAGGTCGACCGGAATCTCGGGTCGCAGGCGGCGCGGATCTATCGGGTGGTCTCGGACGATCCGCAGCCTCAGATCGGCAGGGTCATTCTTTTTGGGGTCGTAGAATGGGGTGCGCCCAGTGACCATCTTGTAGAGCATCGCTCCGAGGTTGAAGATGTCACTTCGGTGGTCGACCTCCGAGAGGATCCCCTCGGCTTGTTCGGGGGATGCGTAGTCCAGCGTGCCAACGAACGCACCGTCGCGCGTCAGCTGGACGTCTTGCTCTCCCCCCAGCGATTTGGCCACACCGAAGTCGATCACATGGGGGTTGCCCATGCCGTCGAGGATGATGTTGGAGGGTTTCATGTCGCGGTGGATGATTCCCTGCTCGTGCACATGATTCATGGCAAGGCAGACACGCTCGGTGATGTGGCATGCCGTCTGGATATCCATGCCCCCGGTATCGACCTCGAGTTCTTTTCCGTCGATGTACTCCATCACTAGATAGTGGATGCCGCCGTGATCGCCCATATCCAGTAGCTTGGTGATGTTGACGTGGTCAACTTGCTGCTGCAGCTTCATTTCACGCTGAAAGCGGGCAATCTTGTTGGGGTGATCGAGCAACTCGCGACGAATGGTCTTGACCGCGACCATCGTTCCTGCAGCTGGGTCGTGCGCCAGGTAGACATCCCCCATGCCTCCCTCGCCGAGCTTGCGGACGATCTCGTAACGCCCGAGTGTTTTCGACATTTAGGTGTACTCCTCGATACGGAGACGATCGCCTACGGCGACGGTGCGACAGGACAGGGTGTCCTGGGGCATCTCGAGACAGAAGGCGGCAAGAAAGCAGCTCGACATGCGGTTGGGGCTCAGCTCAGGAACGATCTTGCGAATCAGCAGTTTACGATTGAGGTAGATCACGTCGATCGTGAACGCCATGCCAAACGTGTGTATCGACCAGCCGTCAGGAAGCAGCAACGCTTCTCCTTCTGGTAGATGTTCTCGGCCCAGCAAGCC
>CAZANL010000599.1:0-1691 GCA_964486115.1 uncultured Planctomycetota bacterium | reverse complement strand
CCTTGCGGCAGGCGGCAGGTGTTTCTGCAATGATCAGATTACGTACCAGCAACGTGTTACTGGGAAGGTGGCGGATCTGGCGGGTCATTTTCGCCCATGATGCACCACATCTGATTCATGGTCAAGAGTTTAGGGTTGAGGGGACGGCGTGTTGAAGAAGCGCTCGAGGAGGGTCAGTATGCCGTCTGGCGTTACCCGTCCGGGAAGGACCAGCATCGCTGTTTCAGGCTCTATCGGTCGAACCGGCAAGGTGAACGGGTGTAGGTCGCCTAGCCCGTCCAGGGCGCCGTGCAGCACAACTCGATCGGCGGTGCGGCGAATCAGCTGAACGCCATGACGGGCCGTGACAACGCGGAGACGCGCGATGCGGATCAGCAGGTTAGCCGGTGAAGGCGTCGGACCAAATCTGTCGCGAATTTCACCGGCGATCGCATCGACCTGTTCGGTCGTCGAGACGCGTGAGAGTCGGGTGTACAGATCGATCCGGGTCTCTTCTTGCGGTACGTACGATGCCGGCAAGGTTGCGCCGAGGGTCAAGTCGACGCTGGTCAGCTGCTCAGGGCGCGCCGGCGCACAGCCGGAGAGTCCTGCGACGGCGCCTTCGAGCAGCCGGCAGTAGGTGGCGTAGCCCACGCTGGCCATGTGACCGGACTGCTCTTTGCCGAGTAAGTTGCCCGACCCTCGGATCTCCAGGTCCCGCATTGCGAGCTCGAAGCCGCTACCCAGATCGGAGTGCTCCTCGATCGCCCGAAGCCGCCGTCGAGCGACGTCGCTGATCCGCTTGTCCGGCGGGACCAGCAGGCTGGCGTACCCTTGCGCATGGAACCGTCCCACGCGCCCACGCAGCTGATGCAACTGGGCCAGTCCGAAGCGGTCAGCGCGATCGATGAAGATCGTATTGGCGTTTGGAATGTCCAGGCCGCTCTCGATAATCGTGGTTGTGACGAGGACGTCCACCTCGCCGTTGACGAAGCGCAGCATCACCGACTCGAGTTCCCTCTCGGGAAGCTGTCCGTGTCCGATGGCGAAGCACGCCTCGGGAACCAGTTCGCGCAATCGGGCAGCGGTGGCCTGGATGGTCTGGACTCGGTTATGGACATACAATACCTGGCCGTTGCGGGCCAACTCCCGGTGAATCCCCTCACGGACAACGTTCTCCGAGTGAGAGACCACCTGGGTCAGGATTGGGTGTCGGTCCTGCGGGGGCGTCGTCAGGGTGCTGATATCCCGTAAACCCACCAGTGCCATGTGCAGTGTCCGTGGTATGGGAGTGGCCGAGAGTGCCAGCACGTCCACCTCGGTGCGCAGCCGCCGGAACCCTTCCTTGTGTTGCACGCCGAAGCGCTGTTCTTCGTCAATGATCACCAGGCCCAGATCGGAGAATGTGACGTCTGGCTGGAGCAGGCGATGCGTGCCGACGAGAAGATCGATCTGTCCGGCCGCGGTGGCTACGATGACCGATTTCTGTTCGGCGGGAGTGCGGAAGCGCGAGAGCACCTCGACCTGCAATGGGTGTTGCTCGAAACGCTCGCAGAACGTGTGGTAGTGTTGCTGGGCCAGGACCGTGGTGGGAACGAGCAGCGCGACCTGCCGTCCACCGCTGATGGCGTGGAAGGCGGCCCGCAGCGCTACCTCGGTCTTGCCGAAGCCGACATCGCCACAGATCAGCCGGTCCATCGGCTGAGTCGAGC
>CAZANL010000598.1:0-3604 GCA_964486115.1 uncultured Planctomycetota bacterium | reverse complement strand
CTGGCGTTCAGATTACGCGCTCGGGCGCGTTTGCAAAGCAGGTCAGGACGTGGGGGGACGCATGAAGACGTGGATGGCATGGGTGTGTCTGGCGCTCGCGATGGCGGGCTGTCAGTCGTCGGCATCGGGTGGCTGAGCAGACTCGAAACCGACGCGCAGCACAAGC
Organism: uncultured Planctomycetota bacterium; assembly: GCA_964486115.1. Lineage (GTDB taxonomy): Bacteria > Planctomycetota > JACQVV01 > JACQVV01 > CAZANL01 > CAZANL01. The sequence continues at coordinate 3,438 of CAZANL010000598.1, read as the reverse complement.
GCAGCCAGCGCCAGACCACCGTAGAACAGAAGCACCGTCGAGCGCGCGTGCCGCAGAAGCTCACTCCCGCTGAGCCGGATGGTCAGCAGCCAGCCGATCGCGATCACCGACAACCCGAAGGACATCGTGTTGCCGCGAGCTGGATGCTCCGAGAGATCGACGCACCCGAGATACGGCAACGCCAAGGCCAACATCAGCATACCGCCGTGGACCCACATTGGCATCTCATCGCGCTGCCCCCGCCAGAACATCAGCACGGCCAGGATCAACAGCTGACATGCTGTCGCCAGCGGCGGCGTCTGGTAGTGCCATTGAGCCAGCACCGCAGTGATGCTGGTCAACGTCAGCACGACAGACAGCAAGCCGTGGGCCGCCTCTTTCAAGGCCGGCCGATCGCGGTCGGCGATGAAAGCCAATGCGACCGAGAGGCCCAGACCGAGCGCAGGCAGCCAGGCCCTGGGGTAAACCGGCAGCAGACCGACCGAGGCCACGCCCAGGCAGAACATCGACAGGCCGATCGCGTGGTGCAGCGGGTTACGCCGGGGAAGCGCCTGCCCGACCCAGATTACACCACCCAACGTGAGGCAGGCGATGCGCATGTAGGGCTGCGAAAACCCCATCATGATTCCTAGCAGGATCAGGGCAAATCCGAGAAAAGAGGCCTCCAGGTGCTCGGCCTCCCGACGCCTCAGCGCCAGGACGCGCTGCTCGCACAGCAAGACCACGCCGCCCGACAAGACCATCATCGTGCTGTACGTATAGACTCGCGGTAACTCCCTCATCGACCCGTGGACCCAGCCAAGGACCTCGAGAAACGTCACGCCGAGCACAGCCCCGACGAACAGCGGGACCCGGCGCTCGAACGCCATCTCCGCAGTGAGCACCCGGCGAATGAACCAGATCAACGACGCCGCGCCGATCACGAAGCCCAGATGGAACCCGCTGCCGAGCGTCAGATTCAGCGCGTCCGGCTGGACCTTGCCCAGCAGCAGCGCTGTCGGTCGCAGCAAAACCAGCCCGTTGAGCAGCATCAGCGCTGCCGGGATGACGATGCCGATCCGGGGCTCGACCTGCCTGCACCAGCGATTCAGACCCCAGCCGAACAGCACCACATAGATTCCGCCCATCATCAGCAACATCAATTGCTGATTGGGCACTTCTGGGTCACCCGCCAGTAGCGCGACGGCCATGAAGTTGGCCGGCAGCAGACAGATCGCAGCGCCCCGGAGTATCGCCCCCGTACCCAAGAGTCGCTCATCCCGCTTTTCCAGCGAGTCCCCGACCCAGGCCAGCGCGAAGGTAAACGTACCGAGCAATGCCGGCATCAGGGTGTAGCGCCAGACCCAGCCCCAGTCCCAGGTGAACAAGGCGGTGAGGGAGCTACCGACGAGAACCATCAAGATGCCTGCGAACAGGTATCCGTTCTCGGCGAGGAAGCCACGCAGATGCTCCTTCCAGAGCGGGGTCGGGCGCGGCTGGCGAGGAACCCGCGGTCGATGTGGCACAGGAGACAGCTTCGGGACCGGTGCCGACTCCATCGGCGGCAGAGGAACAGGCGGCGGCGCAGCAGCCTGCTCGTCCCCCGGCGTCTGTTGCGACTCCACCACCGCTGCCGCAGGCTCGACGGGGGCCGCCGCGAGGACCGGCAGGTCCAACATCAAGCTAGCCTCCTGGGGATCGAGCTGCTCCCGCCAACGATCGAAGAATGCCTCGGGATCCACGGCCGGACTGCGGTCACGGCAGTGTGCATCGAGAGCTGCGATCAGTTCCCCCACCGGTTCCGGACTGCACATGGCCCAGAACAACAGCAACTCCGGGGAATTCTCCCGAAGACGACGCGCCAGGCGATCCTCCGCCTGTTTCTTCTCTTGCAGCCACTGACGACGAGCCGACCAGCTGTTGATGCGCTGCCCGCCGAACCGAAGCTTCGTCATCAGGGTCACGCGGTCCTGGATCCACGGGACCTGAGCAATCTCCAGCACCAACGAAACGACCCTGTCGGTCGGCCAGCTGAGAATCAAATCGAGCCAGCCTCGTTTAGCGGTCGGGTCAGGTGCGCTCCAGAAGCGCTGGCGTAATCCCTCGATCACCGCGGCCTCATCGAGTGCCTCGGGCAGCGGAAACTCAGGCCAGCGATCTAGCGCATCCTCGACAGCCTGCCGGTCAGCCGCTTGCTGCCGCTCGATCAGTGCCTGAAGCTCGTCCAGCCTCTCGCGCAGCGCGGCATCGGGATCGTCATCCAGTGTATTCCGAACCAGCTGTGAGAGCCCCAGGATGCTCCAGGGGCGGGGCGTCCGCTCCAGGTCCTCGACAGAGCGGCGAAAAGCCTCCCCGACCAGAGAAGCAGCCGCCGGTGCGTCCACTTGCTTGTTCGCGGCATAGAAGTGGTCCCGCAGCATGCCGAGAGCCAGCTCGAAACGCTCCCCGCAGTCAGCCTGAGTGCGCCAGTCAAGCGACGCGTCCAGTGGCAGATCGGACAGATTCCGACGGCATTCCGGAGGGATCTCTTGGCCGGTGCGGCGAGCCTGATTGACTCGCCCGGCCAGATCCACCCGCAGCTGCTTGACACGTTCGCGCAGGGCGTCGAAGGAACCCCCACCGCGCTCGCCAAGCGCTGAAACCAGGTCCCCTAGCGATACCGGAGTTCCCTCTTGCTCACCGATCAGATCGCGCAGCACCGGAACCAGTACGTCTGGCTCGAGCGTGCCTTCCGCGAGATGGCGGAGAGCAACCTCGATCAGTGCGTCACGGTCCATCGAGTCGACCTGAGCGAGCAACTAGATTGGCTTGTCCCACCTGGCCGACGGGTGCCCTGGCAACGACAACGGCTCTGATCTGCCTCAGGTCAGCCTCAACCGACGACAGTCGAAAAGAGATCAAGCGGCCGGAAAAATTCACTGCGCGCAATGGGCTCTCGGCCCCTGGCGGGGCATTCGAAAATCAGACATACGGACAACTCTAAATACCCGATTCGCCCCTCAAAGTCGATAAGATGGTGGTCAGACACCAAATGGCACAGCTCACTCCCACGATCAACGCCTTCGAGACAGCCTTCGGGCGGCTACCCAGCGTACTCGTGCGTTCTCCGGGGCGGGTAAACCTGCTCGGCGCCCACCTGGACTACAACGATGGCTGTGTGCTCCCAGTGGCCATCGATCGGGAAATCTGGCTGGCCGGCCACAAGCGGGATGACACCATGCTGTCGGTCGTGGCAGCGGACATCACCGAGAGCGCGACATTCGAGCCCCTCAGCATCCCTCTCGAGGAGCTGCCGCGTTGGGCTCGCTACCCCGCCGCGCTAGTCCGCACGATGGGCCATCCGTGCGTCGGTGCGAACGTCGTCTTCTCCTCCAGCATCCCGATCGGCAGCGGGCTCTCAAGCTCTGCTGCCCTGACTGCCGCATTACTGAGAATTGTAATACCAGTATTCACGGTGCG
>CAZANL010000597.1:0-3606 GCA_964486115.1 uncultured Planctomycetota bacterium | reverse complement strand
TCCGGGCGGGTACGTCACTGGCCAAGGCGCTGGCCGCGATGTCCCATCTGCGCTCGGCTCGCGAGCGGCGGAGTCTCACCGGTCCACGGATCCAGGGATCCTACGTGATGCGGACGAGCAACCTGGCAGAGTTGCCGGCGTTCGTCCGCCAGGTGGCCCAGGCGGGCGGAGACGAGGTGATCCTGCGCAACGCGATCGCCTTCGGGCCGGATGACTTCGAGGAGGTTCAGCACGAAGGATTCTACGAGGTGAGGGTCGACACCGAGCGACGCGATCAGCTGCTGACCGAGGCCTATGCCGAGGCGGAGCGCCTGGGGGTCTCGATGCTGATGGTGGGTCCGCTGACCATCGAGCAGCGATTCTCGGGCTGCTTCTGTCAGGCGGAGCGCTCGCCGTTCATCGGTGGTGCGGGAGACGTGTCACCCTGCTGTTTTCTGGGTCACCCGGTCTACCGGGTGACCGCGCAGGGCGAGGTGGTCAATCACGGTCTGCTGCGCTTCGGCAATATTAACGAGACCTCCCTCGACGAGATATGGAACAGCAGCGCCTATACCCGGTTTCGGGCCCAGCTGCGGCTCGGGCAGTCGGCGGAATGCCGCGACTGCCCGTGTCTTTTCCTGTTCACTCGGAATACAGACGAGGTGCGTCAGGGGGAACCCGCGGCGTGAGCCGCCTGGCCGATCGTATTCGGCGCGAGGTCGTGACCGGCGAGGCCCGCGTCTCGATCGAGCTCTCGGCGCGCTGTAATCTGACCTGCCGAATGTGCTCCCTCGATGTGTACTACAAGGACAAGGGATTGATGCTGCCCCAGACGTTCGAGCGTCTGCTTCCCGATCTGGCCGGCTTCTATCGCCTCGATCTGGGGACGAATGCCGAGGCGCTGATGAATCCCCATCTGGAGGACTACCTCGCGGCAATTGGCCAGGTGGCGCCGGGGTGCGAGATCTCGCTGGTGACCAATGGAGTGCTCTGCACCCCGGAGCGGGCGGCGGGACTTCGCGACCTGGGGGTCAGCGAGTTCTCGTTCTCGCTGGACGGCGCGAGCGAGGCCGCGTTCCAGCGCATCCGGGGCACCGAGCTGGCGCCGATTGTGAGCCACCTCGCTGCGCTGGCCGACGATCGGGGGTCGGCGAGGGTTTACGTCAACTTCACCTTGCAAGACGGCAACGAGGCGGAGCTGACGCCGCTGGTCGATCTGTGTGTCGAGCACGGTGTCGACGTGCTGTTCGTCAATCGGGTCGAGCCCTACTTTCAGGTGATCGCCGAGGATGCACCGACATTTCGGGAAGGGCTCCAGGGTCGGCGCTTTATCCAGGAGGCCTTCCTCAGGGCGGAGGCGGAGGGGCTGGAGGTCCATGCGGCGACAGATTCACCGATCCGTACCGGTCCTTGCAGTTTTCTGTTCCCGACGATTTCTTGGAAGGGGGATGTCACGCCGTGCTCGGCCCTCTCCTACGAGCGCCCGTACCACGATGGTCAGGGCTGGAAGACCTACCCCTTCCGGCCCTACGGTAATCTGCACCAGCAGTCGTTGTCCCAGATCTGGGTCGGTGAGGCGTACACGAGCTTCCGTCGGCAGGTGCTGGCGGACCGCGAACCCGACCCTTGTGGTGACTGTCTGCGGCGCAAGGGGATCATCTGTCCGACTGCTGCGGCAGACCAGTACTGGGATGCGGTACTAGCCGGAGATTGAACCTCTTTGCTATAGTTCTGACATGACCAGGCGAATCCTGATGGTGTGGACCGACATTACCACGGTCCAGGTTCCGAGGAGTCATATCGGTGTTGCTGCGGTGGCGGCCATGTTCCGTGAGCATGGCTGCGAGGTGCAGCTCTATGTTCCCTTGCGGCTGGACATCGAGGAATTTCTCGCGCTCGTCGAGCGCTATGATCCCGATACGGTCGCCTTCTCATCGATGACGCCGCAGTTCTGCTATACCAGCCAGCTGGCCCAGGCGCTCAAGCTCGTCCGGCCCGAGGTGTTGACTGTCATCGGCGGAGCCCATGCCAGCTACGCACCTCAGGAGGTGATCGCCAACGAAGCCTACGACGTGCTCTGCCGGGCCGAAGGCGAGATGGCGGTGACCCAGATCGCGCTGCGCGATCCGCGGCCCGAGGCGCTGGCCGACGTGCAGAATCTGTGGGTCCGGATGCCGGATGGCGAGGTGATCCGAAACCCGATCGGCAAGCTGTTCGGGCCGCTCGACGACCTGCCGTATGTCGCCCGTGACATCTTCGACTACCCCGCTGTTCTGGACTCGGCCAACGGGGAGATGTGCACCATGGGCAGCCGCGGATGTCCTTATGTCTGCGACTACTGCTGTAGCCCGACCTTCAACGTGCTCTCCAAGGGACAGGGTAAGGTGGTTCGCCGATATTCGGTGACGCGAGTGGTGGACGAGATCGTCTCGGTGGTGGAACGCTGGCCACAGGTCGAGACGGTCTACTTCATCGACGACATCTTCGCGCCTAGCTGGGAGTGGCTCGAGGAGTTCCGCGATCAGTATCCGGACCGTGTGGGCCGGCCGTTTCGTGTATTGCTGCGCGTGGAGTGCGCCAAGCCACGGATGATCGGGCTGCTTGCGGAGGCGGGTTGCTACCACATCGATTACGGTGTGGAGAGTGGCAGTGAGTGGTTACGACGGCACATCCAGAACCGGACGATGTCCAATGATCAGATCGAGGAAGCTTTTGCGCTGACGCGCGATCACGACATCCGGACTAACGCGCTGATGATGGTCGGCATGCCGCAGGAAACGCCGGAGATGGTGCAGGAGTCCAACGCGCTGCTCGAGCGTCTGGACCCCGACGAGGTGACGCCCTCGATCTTCTACCCTTTCCCGGGTACTCGGCTTTACGATCTGTGCAAGGATGAGGGGTGGCTGACCGACCGCTGGGCCAGCGACCCGTTCCAGACCTCGATTCTCAACCTGCCGACGATGAGCACCGAGGAGATCGTTCGGTGGTTCCACCAGTTCACCGAGCAGGGATTTGCCCGAGCGGCGCAGCGCCACGCGCAGGGAGTCTTCGACTTTCTCGCTAATCTGGACCAGGCCAGCGTCGAATCGCCCTGGGTCGACGATGTCAAGTTCGGCTACTTCTGCAAAACCTGGGGCCGGACGCCCTGGCTGTTTGCCCCACCTCCTTGCAGCCTGGAATTCGACGTCGAGCTGCCGCCGGCCGCGAGACTGGCTTTTTGTCATGGGATGCGTCACGCGGAAGGTGTCGATCCGCCGTTGGATGCGGCTGTCGAGTTCAGCGTCAGGATCGACGGCGAGCTGGTGTATCGCCGGAGGAGGAAGGTGGGAGAGCTGCACGCACTGCGTCCCTGGGATGCAGCGGAGGTGGACCTTTCTCGGTGGGCGGGTCAGCGGATTCGGCTGAGTTTTCTGACCACTCCGCACGGCGACCTGTCGCAGACGTACGCCTGCGGGTGGGGGGGCGCGCACCTCGAGGGTGCCCGAGCGGTCGAGGCCGGGGTCTAGCGTTTTCCGGCCCCAGCCTGCGCCAGGTGAGGGTCGTCCCCGGAGAGTTGGGGCTGCCCGCCAGCGGGCTGCTGTGGTGCCGGCCTATTCCGGTCGATCGCATCTGCGGGGTATGTTAGGG
>CAZANL010000596.1:0-3609 GCA_964486115.1 uncultured Planctomycetota bacterium | reverse complement strand
CCGAGCATGATGACGGCCATGTCGATGACGGTGATATGTGATTTGAAGAACAGCCAGGTTTGTTGACTCATCCGATATTCACTTAACGTTGATCAGCGCGCACTGGCACATCATCGGGTATCGGATGGGATGCAGGTTGCGCCGTCGCGGTGATAAGACTCGTGGGTGACACATTTTATTGCATTTTCAGTGGGGGGCCAGTTGGTCAACTCGGTCCCATCTCGATGGGTCCACTGGCTGCCGAACACCGGGGCGAGCAGCTCGGGGCTGAAGATCAGCTTGAACAGCAGAGGTACGGTCAAGAACATCACGATGCCCCAGATCAGGGCGGCTCTGAACTGCTTGCGACTCCACCCCTTCTTGATCGCCATTCGAATAGCCTCACATCGCCGCTCGACATGTCCCGTGTCGCGCAACCAGCGCGCGGGACGCCAGACAGTACAGGACGCGACGGGCCTGCGCTAGTGCTCTGGGTTGTCGCCGCCCTGATTTGAACTGCATCTGGCGGTACCGCTTAATCTTATCACAGCGCTGGACCCGATGTTATAAGGGGCACCCCTAACCCCTAACAACCCGCTGGAGGGCGATCCGTGAAACAACTGATCCTGTGTGCGCTGTTGAGTGTCTGCGCTGCATCTGGCATGGCTGCTGCTGAGGATCGAATCCCGAGAGATCAGCTCGAGGCCAAGATCAAGCATACGTCGACTCTCGCGCAACGGCTGAGCAGCCTGGCCAACTCGCTGCGAGTCCAAGGCCGGAGACTCACGCCAGACGAACGCAGCAAGATAGACCTCTGGCTCGAGCAGGCCAAGCTCTATGGTGAGATCGTGAAGCTGCTGGAGCAGTCCCTGGCCAAGGCAGGCAAGGGCCAGACCGTCGTCATGAAAAAGGATGTCTCGGCACGGGTCGGCATGTTGTATCGCAGGGCGAAAAAGCTCGGAGAGTCAGTGTCACGGCGGGGGCCCAGGCTGCTGCAGCTGGATCGGCGGAACGGGGGCAAGAGCGCGAGGAAGAAGACCTCGGCGGGCGAGAAGGCGGCGCACATGACTCTGGAGATGTTGCATCTCGAGGCGGAGATGCACGAGATCGAGTCGGCCAAGCACCGATTGATGGCCCGGATCAAGCAGATGCAAGCCGAGTTGCTCGAACACGAGATCCGCAAGGCGGAAGTCATGGCGGAGCGCGCCAAGTATGCGGCCAGGCTCAAGCAGATGAAGGCTGAACAGAGCACGAAAGGCAGTGGATCGCGCAAGAAGTGATCCCTCGAAATATAATATGAGCCGTACTCCAGTGGTTGCCATCGTTGGTCGTCCCAATGTCGGCAAGTCGACATTCCTCAATACCGTCGTCGGGCGCCGGGTCTCCATCGTGGACCCCATTCCGGGAGTCACTCGAGACAGGGTCTCGATACATGTCAATCATCAGGGCCGCCTGGTCGAACTGGTCGACACGGGGGGCATCGGTATCATCGACAGCGACGAACTCTCGGATCAGATCGAGCAGCAGATCGACTTCGCGCTACATACGGCGGACGTGTTTGTGTTCATGGTCGATGTCCGGGAGGGGGTGGTGCCGCTCGATCTGCGGGTCGCCGAGCGATTACGCAAGCTGGACAAGCCGCTGGTGTTGGCGGCCAACAAGGCGGACACCGCGGAACTCGAAGAACAGGTGGGAGAATTCTACAGCCTCGGTCTGGGTGATCCGATCGCCATCTCGGCCCAGGGGCGGTTCAACACGACGGCGGTGATGGATGCTGTTCTTTCGCTGCTGCCACCACTCGATGCACCGGGGGAGGACGAGTTGGGCCTCAAGCTGGCCATCGTCGGCAAGCCCAACGCCGGAAAGTCGACGCTGCTCAACACGCTGGCTAGAGAGGAACGCGTGATCGTCAGCGAGATCCCTGGCACGACTCGCGACTCGGTCGATGTTCGCCTGGAGTGGGACGGCGAAATGCTGATCGCGATCGACACGGCCGGAATCAAGAAGCGCAGCCAGGTTCAGGGTTCGATCGCGTTTTACGGTCAGATGCGCGCGGAGCGCTCGATCCGGCGAGCCAACGTGGTGTTGTTCCTGATCGATTCGAGCACCGATATCAGCCAGGTCGACCGGAAGATCGGTTCGATCATCCGGGACGCCAAGAAACCCTGCGTGCTGGTGATCAATAAATGGGATATCGCCAGGGCACGGGATCTGGTGACCGACGATTATCTGCCCTATATCGCGGAGAACATGCCGGGGCTGCAGTTCGCCCCGCTAGTGTTCATCAGCGCCCAGACAGGCGACAAGGTGATGGCGGCGATGCGATTGGCCCGGCAGATGTACAATCAGGCCGCGACGCGAGTCCCGACCGGACCGCTCAACCGGGTGGTGGAACAAGCCTGGAAGGCGAAGAAGCCCAAGGTCAAGAGGAGCCGGCTGCCCAAGATCTACTACGCCACGCAGGTGGGGGTCCATCCACCGACGATCGTCCTGTTCGTCAACGACCCGTCGTTGTTCAGCGCCAGCTACGCGCGCTATCTGGGAAATCAGCTGCGCAAGGAGCTGCCCTATGCCGAGGTGCCGATTCAGATCCTGTTTCGCAAGAGCGGCGAGCAGGGTGTCGCCGAGAAAATCGGCTAGCTCGATTTTCCGGAACCACTAGGTTCGGAGTCTGGGGTCCAGCGCGTCTCGCAGGGCATCGCCAAAGAGGTTGAAGGCCAGCACGGTCAAGCTGATCGCGATTCCCGGCGCGAGCACGGTCCAGGGATAGATCGTGAAGTTGATCCGGTTCTCTGAGAGCATCTTGCCCCATTCTGGTATGCCACCCTCCCCGCCGAGGCCGAGGAAGCTCAGACCCGCTGTCTCGAGAATCGCCGTTGCGATGCGTAGGGTCGCCAGCACGATTACGGGGCCGGTACAGTTGGGGATGATTGCGCGGAGCAACGTTCGAAGATGGGTCGCGCCCAGGGCCAGGCTGGCCGTTACGAACTCCAGTTCTTTGATCGTCAGTACACTGGCTCGCACCTGGCGCGCAAAGACGGGGATCCCGACCACGCCCACCGCGATCATGATGTTCTCCAGCGATCGACCGAGCAGGCTGACGATCGAAATGGCCAGCAGGATGGCGGGCAGCGCCATCAGGATGTCGATCAGCCGCATGATCGCCAGGTCGATCATGCCGCCGCAGTATCCGGCCAAGACACCCAGCGCCATGCCGATCATCATCGAGATGAAGACCGACAGGATGCCGACCTTGAGCGAGGTCTGCGCCCCGTGTAATATCCGGCTGAGCACGTCCTCTCCCAGGCTGGTCGTTCCCAGCCAGTGCGAGTTGGAGGGCGCCTGTCCCTGTTCCGCCTTGATCTGATCGTTGGGGCCGTACGGCGCCAGTCCGCGAGCCATTACCGCGCAGAAGACGAACGACAAAACCATCAGCGCTCCGAGGATTCCGGTTCGAGAGCGCAGGAAGGTACGTAAGGCTCTGTTGCGGATCCTCATGCCAGCCTCACCCGCGGGTCGAACCAGGCGTACAGCATATCGACCGCCAGATTGACCAGAACGAAGGTCGTCGCCATCACCAGCACGCCGCCCTGAACCGGTGCGTAATCATCCTGCATAATGGCCTCGGTG